>NZ_JBFTSN010000121.1:0-15881 GCF_056400045.1 Paenibacillus sp. 01L418 | reverse complement strand
CTAGTGGATGGGTCTCTTTTTTTGTATTTCGTGGCTTAACTCTCCGCCTTTTGCTTGGCGCCATATGAACAGATCACGCATCTGATATATAGAAGTTTAATAGAAACAAGGTGATCGGAATTGCTGGATTAAAAGCTGCTCGTCAACCCGACTTAGTGTTGATCACTTGTGCAAGAAACCCTCTTGTTCCCGGCTCTGCACGCCGAATTGCCTCAGTCCGTGTGATCGGCAGCGCTGTGCCCTGCAAAGCTACTTTGGTACCAAATGGATTGCTTATCACAGCATTGAACTGCCTGCTAGACGAATTCAAAATCGTTTATAAGAAAAAAACATCAAATATGAGCGGGTATTTGTTGCAGCGTTTTCGGAATATTTAAGTGGGGAGGGGTGGTGGGAGTTGCTCCTTTTTTTATGACGAAGTGTATTATGAATTGCGACAGCCAGAAAACAATAGGTCCGCAAGCTTTGTTTGACAAGTTTTAAATTCCTTGTAAATGGACTTTCAGGTGAAGGATAGCTATCGCAGTTCGAAAATATCCATTAAAGAATGAACTTAACAAAATGCACAAAAGGTTAAATTCATGGAAAACGCGAAATGGTAGCTAAAAACCAGCTTCAAGAAGCGCGTTTTTTTGTTTTCGAATCCTGTATAACTTGTACTTAACATTTTGATTCTATTGTATAATTGAGATAAACATTTCGGTTGAGAGGAGGAGGGTTACCCTGAGACCATCTCAAGGTGCGAATACCGTTCAACCAATCCGTGACCTGGAGAAGATCCGTCAGATTAAAGAACTACTCAAACATAGATCTTACAGGGACTATTTTTTGTTCTTTATGGGTATTAATTCAGGCTTGAGGATTGGTGACATTCTTCCTCTACGAGTAAGCGATGTGAAGACGACCATGCATCTTAAGGTAAGAGAGAAGAAGACTGGGAACACACGTCGTATTTTAATAACGGAAACACTTAGAAACGAAATTGAAAAGTATTGCCGGTCACTGGGAGATTCTGATTATTTGTTTCCTTCACGGAATGGGGATAAGCCGATTAGTCGTGTACAAGCCTGGAACATTATTAATGCTGCTGCGCGGGATGCCGGCATTCTGGACTCCATTGGGACACATAGCATGAGAAAAACTTTCGGTTACCACTTTTATCAAAAGTACAAAGATTTGGCGCTACTACAACAAATCTTTGGACATTCGTCCCAATCGGTGACCTTACGTTACATTGGGATCACAGACGACATGATTGACCAAGCTATGAAAAACTTCTCTTTATAAAAATTTGGTAGTATTTAAAAGAATTTTAAATGAGGCCGATAAACATATGGTACATATTTATCAAAAGGTACTATACCCAAATTAACTACAGCGATTTATCCGTTTTTCACGGCTGATAAATTTGACGAAATATGCGTGATGCTTGATATAGGTGATATTACTGAGCTGAAAGAACGAAAAATTAATGGAGGTTACATAATGATTACATCAGAAGAAATTAAACGTAGATTATGGGACGGGGCAAATGAACTGCGTGGTTCAATGGATGCTAGCCGTTATAAAGATTATATGCTTGGGTTGATGTTCTACAAGTTTCTGAGTGATAAAACGTTAGAAACATTCAAAATGAGCAGTGGTTTAGGGCAAATGACTGAATCCGAAGTGGTAGAGGAATATACTAAGGCAAAAGCAGAATACGGTGTAGAACTAGATAAAATGATTCAAGTTGCACTCGGCTATTATGTTTCGCCTGAATATCTCTATCAGACGTGGTTAAAAGACATTAATTCAGGAGATTTTGAAGTTCAAAAGGTGACGGACAGCTTGAATAACTTCGAACGTACGATTGCTGTGTCGGGTGATTCGAATGACTTCAAAGGATTGTTTTCAAGTTCTACACTTGATTTAACGGATACTGCTTTAGGTAGCAATTTAAACGAACGCAGTAAAAATATTAAAGCACTGATTTTGTTGTTTGCAGACTTGAACATGGTGGCTTTGCAAAAAGGTGATGTACTGGGTGATGCGTATGAGTATCTTATCGGTCAGTTTGCAATGGAGTCGGGAAAAAAGGCAGGAGAATTCTACACGCCCCAACAAGTTAGTGAGGTCATGGCACAAATTGTAGCAAAAATGTCTAATGTTAAGACCATCTATGACCCGACTGTCGGTTCGGGTTCACTACTTTTAACCGTTAAGAAGCATTTAGATAAAGATGTTCAAAAGGATTTAAGCTATTATGGGCAAGAAAAGAATACAGCAACCTATAACTTGACTCGTATGAATCTATTACTTCATGGTGTTCGTCCAGAAAAAATGACGATTAAAAATGGTGACACGCTATCACATGACTGGCCGGAAGATCCAGAGCGTCCGAACGAGGGTGTGCAGTTTGATGCGGTAGTAATGAATCCGCCGTATTCCGTGAAAAGTTGGAACAAAGCAGGATTAAAAGTTAGTGACCCTCGCTTTGAAATTGCAGGAGCATTGCCGCCAGATTCTAAAGGGGATTTTGCCTTCCTTTTACACGGACTATTTCACTTAGGCCAGAACGGTACGATGGCGATTGTGTTGCCTCACGGTGTGTTATTCCGTGGTGGAGCTGAAGGGGAAATTCGTGAACGGTTGTTAGAGAAAAACTACATTGATAGTATTATTGGATTGCCAAGCAACTTATTTACCAATACAGGTATTCCAGTAGGTGTGATGATTTTGAAGAAGAATCGTAAAATAGATGATCCTATCTTAATTATTGATGCTTCTCACGGCTATGTTAAAGTGGGGAAACAAAATGTCCTAAAAGAAAAAGACATCGCAAAAATTGTGGACACATATGTTGAGCGTAAAGAAGAAAAGGGCTATAGCTACCTAGCGAAACGTGGAGAAATCCTTGAAAATCAATACAACATGAACATTCCTCGCTACGTCGAAGCGATTGATGAAGAAATCCCTCAAGATGTTGATGCTCACTTACTTGGCGGAATTCCCGAAAAAAACATTGAAGACTTAAAGGTTTTACAGTCTACCGTGCCAGATATTTTAGATCAATCTTTAAAGGAAATTCGTAACGGGTATGTTGAACTTTCGAAACCAGTTGAGGACATCTCTAAGGAAATATTAAGTGACTCTCGCATTGTTGAAAAATCAAAAGAAATCGAAAGCAAAGCAAAATCGTATGTTGATAAATATTGGAGCATTTTACGAATGGTAGACAATAGAAGCAATTTGACTCAGTTAATGGATGAAATGCTTGTTGAAATCAAGACGATTTTGGCGGAGTTTAATTATATTGATATTTACGATGGGTATCAGGTTGTGGCAGAGATTTGGAAGAATGCGCTGATACATGATATCGAAATCATCTCATTGAGTGATTTTTATACAGCAGGACGTACTCGTGAACCCAATATGGTAACGAAGGGAACTGGTGATAAAAAACGTGAAGAGCAAGATGGCTGGGTCGGTATTATCGTACCGAATGAGTTGATAGCAAAATATTTATACAGTGATGAGTTAGAAGAAATCGAATCAAAGAGAATGCGTATCCAAGAAATTGAAAATGAGCTTTCAGACTTGGTGGAGGCTGCTAAAGTTGAAGATAGTGATGAATCCAGTGCTCTAGGCGAGATCTTGGATGAAGCTGGTGAGAATTTCGAAAACAAATCAATCAAGGCTGAGATAAAAAAGGCAGACAAGGGAACGGTTGAATATAAACTACTGAAAAAAGTTGAGGAGTTATTTACAGAAAAATCAGCACTTAGCAAAGCAGTGAAAGCTGATGAAAAAGCGCTCAAAGAAGCTGTACAAGAGCGTATTCTAACGTTGACAAACGATGAGATCGACGATTTGATGTATAAAAAATGGTTCGGCAACACAGTGGATACTATAGTTGGTTTGGCAGAGCTACCGCTAAGAAAAGAGCTGAATACGTTACAAATGTTGCACAATCGTTATGCCGATACATTGTCAGCGATTGATGAGAAAAGTCGTGACTTGGAATCGGCGTTTGAAGCCTTGATGAGTGAATTGGTGGTGGGATCATGACGGGACAAACAAGTTTAGTACCAAAACGGCGATTTAAGGAGTTTCAAAACACTCACGATTGGGAACAGCGTAAGTTCCTTGATAACGTCAAAAATATAGTTGATTTTAGAGGAAGGACACCCAAAAAACTCGGTCTCGATTGGAGCGTAACTGGGTATTTGGCACTCTCCGCACTTAATGTCAAAGACGGCTACATTGACCCAAGCGCTGATGCTCATTATGGCAATCAGGAACTATACGACAGATGGATGACTGGGCATGAATTAAGAAAAGGCCAGGTGCTTTTCACGACAGAAGCACCGATGGGCAATGTGGCTCAAGTGCCTGATAATACGCCATATATCCTCAGTCAGCGGACGATTGCTTTTGATGTTGAGCCTGAAAAAATGATGGACGACTTCCTGTTTGTTTTGCTTCGATCGCCTAATGTTTATTCGGCTTTATCGGCTTTATCGAGTGGTGGAACAGCTAAGGGTGTTAGCCAAAAGTCAATGTCGCAATTGAGTGTTACTGTCCCCAAAAATCTTTTCGAACAAAATCAAATTGCTTCGTTTTTTAAAGGGATAAATGACCTCATCACCCTTCATCAGGGTAAGTTAGAAAAGACGAAAGCATTAAAATCTGCTTATCTTTCTGAAATGTTTCCCGCTGAAGGTGAGCGTGTGCCAAAACGGAGATTTGCAGGATTTACTGACCTTTGGGAACAGCGTAAGGTTGGAGATATCGGTACTATACAAACCTGTAAAAGAATTTTCAAGGAACAAACAAGTGAAAGTGAAGACATTCCATTTTACAAAAATGGAACACTTGGCAAGCAGGCAGATTCATATATATCAAGAGAAGTTTTCGACGAATTTAAAGAGTTATATCCGTTCCCAGAAATTGGAGATGTATTAATGTCTGTTGTTGGCAGTATCGGACGAACTGCTGAATATATGGGGGAAGATGAATATTTTCAAGATTCAAATATTGTATGGTTGAAAACTAATAAGGATGAGATAAATAGAAAATTTCTTAAAATATCCTATCAAATTATTAATTGGATTATTGAGGGCTCAACAATAAAACATTTGTATAATGATAACATATTATTGAGTCAAATTTGGCTGCCGTCTATTTCCGAACAAGAGCAAATTGGTGCGTTTTTTGAAACCTTTGACAACCTCATCACCCTTCATCAGCGTAAGCTGGAAAAACTACAAAATCTAAAAAAAGCATACCTAAATGAGATGTTTGTTTAGAAAGGGGGGCGGCATTCATGAGCAATGTACCAAAAAGTGCGTCAGAGAAAACTTTTCAAGAGAACTTTATCAAAGAACTGCAAAAATATAAATGGGAAGCTCCCAACTTCCTGAATGGTAATAAGCAGAAAGTAACCGTTGCTGACCTGGTTAATCATTGGCGTAGTGAACTCAATCGTATAAATGCTGACCAGCTTGAAGGTTTAGAATTGACCGATAATGAGTTCAATCAAGTGATGGCTAAAGTTCATCAAATCAGCAACAGCTATGAAGCTGCAAAGATACTAGCCATTGAAGAATCAAAAGGCAAGATTGACGGAATTTACCGTGATGACAATCCAAAAATTAAAAGAAAACAAATCACGTTGACCATCTTCAAAAAAGCAGAAGTGCGTGGTGGGGATTCTAGTTATCGAATTGCTAGAGAAGTACAGACACCCAACAACAACCGTTATGATATTGTATTACTGATCAACGGCTTGCCTCTTATCAATATCGAGCAAAAACGTACAGATAAAACGCTGGATGAGGCATTTGGACAGTTTATGCGCTACTATCGTGACGGTGAATATAGTAATAACTTTATGGCTTTTTCGCAGATGATGGTCATTACTTCTGAAATCGCCACTCGCTATTTCGCTACACCAAAAACAATCGGAGACTTTAACCCTAGTTTCGTCTTCCATTGGGCAGATAAAGAAAATACTGTGGTAAACCCTTGGGAAAAAGTGATTGGACAATTTTTGATGATTCCAATGGCACATCAGATAGTAGGAGATTATTTAGTTATTGATGAAGCACGTGAGGAAGAAAACAGACGGCATATGCTCATGCGTCCCTATCAAGTACACGCCCTACAAGCCGTTGAAGGTGCGGCATTCGGCTGGGACAATGATAAAAAAATACCACATGGCGGTTTTGTTTGGCACACAACAGGCTCAGGAAAAACGATTACTAGTTTCAAAACAGCATTGTTTTTATCGACTAGAGCAGGATTTGATAAAGTCGTCTTTCTTGTTGATCGACGTGAGCTAGACAATCGGACCAGTGAAAACTTCAAAGCATACGCTGCTTATGAGTCGGTTTCCGTTGATGATACGCAACACACCTACCAGTTAAAAAAGATACTGAAGTCAGCTAAAAACGGCATTGTGGTTACAACGACATTTAAACTAAATTTTTTAGTGAAGGAACTAGAGGAAGCTCACGATGCTAGTTTAACAGATAAGAAAATAGTTTTTATTATTGATGAGGCACACCGTACGACAATGGGACAGATGATGGGAAACATTAAGCAATACTTCAAGAAAAATGGACTATTCTACGGCTTTACGGGCACACCTTTATTTGATGAAAATAAGATCAAAGGAAAGGTCGATGAAAAAAGCGAAGTCATCAATACTACGGAGAAGCTATTTGGACCTAATTTACATCAGTATACGATAGATGAAGCGATTGCAGATAAGAACGTACTAGGTTTTCATGTTGACTATATCAATACTGGAGAATTCAAGAGTTACGATGATTTAAGAGAGCAACTAGCTGAGAAAATGAAAGAAGAACAGCCAGATATACCAGAAAGAGAAATTGAACGTCAAGCTCAAGCATTGTCAGAATCTGACGTTGAAAGGCAAGCGAAGAAAAATAAATTACTTGTGTATCAAGATGAAACACATATCCCGCGTGTAGTTGAAGAAATTCTAAATAACTGGGAATCACAATCACAAGGCAGGGAATTTAATGCGATTTTGACAGTTGCCTATAAAAATCGAGTGATGGCTTATTACGAGGAATTTAAGAAGCAACTAACTGAGCGTGGAGAAATACTAAATGTCGCTATGACCTTTAGTTTTGGTAATGAAAATGATCCTACGCCACTAGATCCCCAAATTGTCAAAGCTATGTTTAAGGACTACGCTGTATTTACTGGCATTACTTTTGTGGCTGGTGATAAAAAACATGGTGAGGATGCTTACTTTGAAGATGTCGTGGAACGTGCCACACGGGGCGGTAGCGGACGAAATTCTAAGAACATAGACCTCGTGATTGTTGCAGACCAGCTACTGACAGGTTATGACTCTAAGCGGCTTAATACGCTTTATGTTGACCGTTCACTTGAACTTCAAGGTTTGATTCAAGCCTATTCACGAACAAATCGTATATTCGGCTCTACTAAAGAGTTCGGAACGATTATTAACTTCCAATATCCACGAATTACCGAAGAAATCGTCAATGAGGCTTTGAGGCTATACGGTAGTGGTGGAAAGAGTAGTAAGGCAATTGTTGATACTTATGCAACTGCGGTACAAAAGCTAGAGATAAAAGTTGCTGAAATGATTCCGACTTTACCTGACCCTAAAGACTGGCAGACAATTGGAAATGATAAAGAGAAAAAAGAAGCATTTATACTTGCTTTTAAGGATACTGCCGAGCAGTTAAATTTGGTCGAACAATATTATGAATTTAAGTGGGATGATAGTACTTTTGGGATTGATGAGCATACTTGGCTGCAATATGTCGGTGCTTATAAAAACTTAACTTGGCAGCCAGGAACTCCATCTCCGCCTACACCAGTTAATACGCTTGTTGGAAAAACAAAGCTAGCGGGGACACAAGTAATTGATGCAAACCATATTCTTAGTTTAATCGGTTCAAAAGTCACTTCACCAAATGGTGTGCAAACCGTGGACAAAGAAACACTACGTATTATTTATGAACAAATTCAAGAGTTAAGTAATATGGGGGAGCATGAGCAAGCACAGTTATTGAAGGAATTTGTGGATAATGAGCTTGTGCCTGGTAACTTATCGAGTGGTTTGAATTTTGATGAAGCATTTGAACTTTGGAAAGCAAGTAAGCTACAGAATGCGGTGAATGATTTCTCTTTGGGGTGGGGGTTGGATAGTAAGCTACTTGAAAAGTCGGTGAATGCTTACTCTACATCACAGCCTAATGTTGTTCCCTATATTCATGATCTCATTAGTAGTGTAGATTACAGTAAGGCAACTAATAAATTGGCTGGAAATATGTTGAAACATAATATGATATTAACTACCAAACTTCCAGAGTGGATTGCTGAAACCAAGCAAAAATATAACTAACTTGATGGTAGTTTTGAAGTGACGATGAAAAGAAAGAATAACAGGTAAAAATAGAATATGTTTGATTATTAGGGTCGAGGAGATACATTCCTTGGCTTTTTTTGCTTTCGCTCGGGAACAGCATAAACTTGAGGACGTTGTTTCTTAGTTCAAGGAAGGGCTGATATGAAGATCGACTTGTGGTACCGCATGTTTGGACTACTCAAGGAACTAAACAATTAAGTGTTCGAGTACGCCCTTTACTCTACCCTAACGGCGGGGTGCATTCGACACTCACCCTGTGGCATTCTTCTGTCTAATAAACGATCGTTTTTTAGACTTTATGAAAATCAGCATAAAACACCAAAAATAGATCATTGTTACAGTCTATTTACTCGTCTAAAATTCAAAGTATATTAATTAAAGCGATCGATGGTTAAATAGACAATAGGAGAGTAATAAAACAACTAAAATTGGGAATGCGCGTGTTTCGACTTTCGATCAATCCAAGGATTCACAAATCGATTCTTTGAATGCATCTGATGCACGCTCAGTCTTTATATCGTGTGCAAAGTAATGACAAAGGACATTAAGAGGGCTAAATGGAGAATAAGGTTAAGACGTATGCTAGATTACAGCATTGTCTTTTTTTTCAAGCTTTACTATTGAGTATTGAGATTCAAGAGTCCACAAAGAAGGACTATTGTACTATTTTGTCGAAATCTACCAAAGGTAATGATTTCCGATTAGTGGTAACACATGACACTTAAGAAATTTCAACAATTTACTCTAGTTAGTTATAAGGAGTCCTAACAGAAAGTAATGAAATTAGACTATAAGCAGTAAACATAACCACAACATATAATTTGATTTGGAAGAGTCAATCAACTAGGAGGATCAGATGAGCGAGAAACAAATATCAACGACAGCATTAGCAAAAGAATTGGGGTTACAAGCAAAGCATCTGTTTCAATCTTTAACGGATGCAGGATGCATTCTAAGAGAAAATGACGCTTGGGTATTAACCAATAAAGGTGTCGAGATGGGGGGAACAATGAAGAGCCATCCACAGCATGGTACCTATATAGCGTGGGATGGAAGGATAAAAGAATATCTTTCAGAAATTGGTGGCTCTGATAAATTATTGAGCGCAATTACACTGAGTAAGCATTTTAATATATCAAAATTTAGAATTAACCCAATTTTATCAGAGCTTGGAATGCTTCAAAAAAATGTAAAGGGTTGGACCGTAACAAAGCTTGGAGAAAGCTTAGGTGGAAAACAATTTGAATATGAGCAAACGGGAGTCCCTTATGTTTGTTGGGATTCAAGTATACTGACAAACAAAAGGCTTATCGAAACCTTCCAGTCCGTTCAAGGAACACCGGCGGAAGATATTAAAGAAGATAAGCTACCTTCTAGTTCTAATTTTCGTGATAAGTTTGAGGCAAAGCATCGTGCAGCCGATGGACACTATGTTCGTTCTAGAGCAGAAATGTTAATTGATAATTGGCTGTATATGTCGGAAATCGTCCATGCCTATGAACGGAGATTACCAGTGGAAGAAGAGGTTTATTGTGATTTCTATCTTCCTGTTGGAAAAGTATATATTGAGTTTTGGGGTCTAGAAAACGATGAAAGATATGTAGAACGAAAAAAAGAAAAGATAAAGATCTATTCAAAATATGGATTTAATTTAATAGAACTTGTTGATAGCGATATCCAAAACCTTGATGATCTATTACCTAAGAAGCTTTTGAAGTTTGGGATTCAAGCGTACTAAGAATAAAATATTGAATGTTTATTGATCTTATATAACTTTACTTAAGAAGGGGTATTCTGGTTGAATAATGAACTCGCTCAATTAATGAATCAAAGTTTATTAGCTCCATTAATCTTTATATTCATGTGCATCCTCTTCTTCTTATTTTTAGGGGCAGTGTTGTATTACCGATTTCTCAGCCCTTGGATACCAGAAAAGCTTGCGAGCTTAGTTGGGTTTGCTGGATCTGCTTATATTTTAATGACCTGTGTAAATCAATATGAAAAAGTAAAAAGCTTAGTTGCTTCTTGGAATGTGACAGCTATGATTATAGTCATGTTTTTCTTGATAGTCACAATTGGCGTTGTTATACGTCTAATTCCAAGTAAAAAGAAAAAGAGAGATAGGAAAACAAATCGGAAATCAAATAATAGCAATAAATCTCAAAGACTGCATTCAAAGCAAAGTAGACCGGACCAAGAGATTTTAAGCAGTTCATTAGAAAGTATGTCTGGTGCTGAATTTGAACGATTACTTGCCCTTTATTTCAGCGATCAAGGATTTACGGTTCGTGAAGTCGGTATCGGAGGGAAGGACGGTGGTGTAGATCTAGTCATCATCGATCAGAGAGGTGAGAAAACAGCTGTACAGGCAAAATGTTATGCAAGTCACAATCTAATTGGCGTACAGGTTGTTCGTGAATTGGTCGGAGCTAAGCGAAATCATGATTGTATTCTTAGCCTTCTTATCACAACATCAGATCTAACAGGCCCAGCTAGAACAGAGGCGGAGAAGTTTAAAGTTGATTATTGGCACGGAGGAATAATTGAACAAAAATTAAAAACATGGGGCAAATGGAAACCGGGGAATAAGGAGTCTAAGAAAATACCTAAAACCTTGAAATCCACAATTTCTGAATTACAGACAACTCAAAACCAACTAACTGTGTCATCAGAATCTAACTGCACGTGTGGAGCTCCAATGATAAAAAGAAAGAGCAGAGAAGGTAGGGAATTCTGGGGTTGTACTTCATTTCCTAAATGTAGGCATACAAGATCAATATAGATTGATTCTATTTTTTACCGGAGATACACTTAAAGTCAGGAAAAGACGCCATATCTTGATTAAAGCCCAACACAAAAAAACCAAAAAGTCTAACTGATAGTTTGGAGCGAAATCATATGACATTGCCACAAGAGCTTGCTTCGATATTTCGGAGCCGACAAAAATCTTACAAAATGGTCTTAATTCTATCTATTCTTGATGAATATAAACAGTCTTTCAATCGAAGGGTACCGCTCAACCAAGTGGCTGAGCGGTTTTTATCGTATTACAGGGATCGCAGTATGAATGGAGCACAAGTAGATTATCCGCCTCAGGGATCAGCGTTTAAATGGAGTGACTTTACACTGGGCCAAACCAAGTCGTTACTTAAAACACCTATTGATGCTTTATCCTCCATTCTGGAAGCAACATCCGAGACCATTACCTTCAAACCGGATATATGGGATAAATTGAATGACGATGTTTTAGCCGAATTAAGAGATTATGCTCGCATTGAATTGTCGAACTACAACAACCAATTGAGCTCGGCTCCGACAATATCATTACAGGAGTCTCTTTCGCAGATTTTAAATACATACATTGAAGCTAAAACTCAACAGTTTGCTAATCATCAGCTAGGCAAGCTCTTTAGGCAATCGTTACCTGAGTATCTGAGAGCATTACCTTTTATGAATGGAGACTATAAGGTACAAGGCTCGATAGGCCAAGGCAATTGGGCCAACATCCCTTGGCTGGCTATTCTTGATAAGCGTCTAACGACAACTACTCAGCAAGGGGAGTATGTCGTTTATTTGTTCGCAGAGGATATGAGTGCTGTCTATTTGACCCTTGCTCAAGGAGTAACAGTACCTCTAAAAGAACATGGAAAAAGAGATGGCTATCAATATTTAGAGCAAAAGGTGCAGGAAATGAGAGAGCTCTTGCCGCTTCAAAACTTACACAAGGACGCTGATATTCATCTAACTGCTAGTGGATTGGGAAGAGATTATCAAGTATCGACCGTTGCATATGCTCGCTATGATCGAGATAACATCCCCGAAGATGACATTCTTATTGCTGATCTAGAAAACGTGATGAATAATTATAAGCTTTACGCTGATCAAGTAACCGAACAACAACAACCAGCAGCTCCTCCAACTTTTAAATACACAATGGCACATCTCTATTTGGGTCAAGGAATTATCTCTTACTTAGGTAACAACAATTATACTCCTATAAACATCGATGAACTGGTTTCCAATCAAGCAACCGTTCTTATTTCAGGGGACGATGTTAAGAACCCCAAAGAACGGATTCAACATGTGGGGAGAGCCTTACAGGAGCTTGGTCAAATTTCAGTAGAAAATGGGTACTATTCTTTAACTCCTCAAGGGACAAAGTATTATTTGGTTTTTGATGAAAATAAATGGAGATTGAGCCCAGAGCAGGTTCAAATAATAAGACGCTATCTGGGAGAATCAAATGGAGAACATGCTACTAATCTCGCAAAAGTAATGAATCTAGCTATTTCATTAGTGGAGGAGCTTGGTAGATTTTCGCTGGACGAATTCAATACCGCTTTTATTTCGGCAATGGGGCTTGAAGAAGAATGGGGAACGGTTACGCAAGAGAACAGGTCTCGCTTTATGTTGAATTGGCTAGAGGAGCTTCAATTTGTAAAGAAAACAGGAGACCAATATATGTTCCGAGTAGATGAGGAGGTCGAGCCTTTGGATACAATGACGGTTTCGGAACGGCTTAGTTACATCAAATCCTTCATCCGTAACAAAGGCTTTCAGTTTCCGAATGAATTAATAGAGAATCTATACCTCTCTCTCAAAACAAAACCATTTGTCATTCTAGCGGGCGTATCCGGAACGGGAAAGACAAAACTAGTGAAATTATTCGCAGAAGCGCTTGGCGCGCTTAGCCATAACCAGCAATTTACTCTTATTCCTGTGCGTCCAGACTGGAGTGATCCGTCGGACCTAATAGGATATATGGATTTATCGGGTGCGTTTCGTCCGGGACGGTTGGCGGAGGTACTTGTGGAGGCTTCGAAACCAAGCAATCGACACAAGCCGTATTTCATTTGTTTAGATGAGATGAACCTAGCTAGAGTAGAGCACTATTTTAGCGATCTACTTAGTATTATTGAAACGCAGGAGTGGCAGGGTGATGGTATTGTGACAATGCCACTTATTAATAAGGACACTCTTACAACAGTAGATCAACCGATTTATGGAAACCTATCGCTCCCGGATAATGTTTATTTAATCGGGACTGTCAATATGGATGAGACGACGCATCCTTTTAGCAAAAAGGTACTGGACCGCGCCAACACGATTGAATTTAACTATATTAATCTTGAGCAATTTCCAGATCAAGCTGTTCAATCGAATGAGGCAACAACTGTTAAGGCCTCGAATGCTTTTCTACGTAGTGAGTATTTACAGCTCATTGATGCTTATGGGGATTATCAAGAGCAGGTTAAGCAAGTCACAGCGAAGCTGGTCAAAGTGAATAACATATTGGAGCAAGTCCATTCGCATGTTGGATTCCGTATACGAGATGCTGTTTGCTTCTATATGATCTATAACGACCGGTTCAGTCTTATGAGTGAGGATGAAGCGTTCGATTTACAGTTATTGCAGAAAATATTGCCACGCGTTCAAGGCAGTAGCTCATCGGTCAAGCGCGTACTTCTTCTACTAATGCAGGAAGCACTAGGCAAAGCGTTGCCTGTGAATAGCTTGATGGATGACGCCTCCGATCTTTATGAGAAGTGGAGTGCGCATGAACCGGAAGAGAGAGCTAAATACCCGATGAGTACTCGGAAAATAGCCTTTATGTTGCGGAGGTTAGAGGAAGATGGATTCACCTCCTATTGGCTCTCTTAATCAGAGTGTTGAGCTGCTCCGGATTGAAACGAGCCTGTTTAATTTGTACATACAGGGTAAGCCGTTCCATCCAACGGTAGATACGCTGCAATTGCATAGAAATGATGATAATCAGCTCATTGAAGCACAACTGCAAATTTCTGCGCCCTCGACTGCACTTTTAATAGAAAAAGTTTCAATGTTTCATCCTGAGACAAAGGAACTATCGGATTGGAAGACGGGCATACCGAGCTATCCGCTCTTTTATGAAACGCAGGCTTACGAGATCGTCATCGAAAAAAAGCAAGACATTCCGCTTACCTTTTTCCATGAAAATGTTTATTTGAGGCAAGTGGTTAAGCCGCTGGGCAATATGATCTTATCTGGCGTTTTAAACTTTCAGAATGAGGTTGGTCTGACTGATCTGGAGCTGCGTTTGAATGGACAGGCTATTTTAAAGGTTCAGCTTGAAGTTTTTCCAGTCAAAATGGATTATAAAAATGATTATCAAATGATTTTAAATGACGTCAATCAACAGATCTATAACTTATCATTTGATTTTTTGCGTAAAACGTATAATCTAACGGGTCTCAAGGAAACACGTCATCAAAGCTTAACCGAGTTCTTCACGATCCTTCAGCATGTATTCGCTCAGCTTGTGCAGGCGGTGGAACGGATTAATAGCTCGCCTCACTCCAAGCATCAAGTGGAGAACCGAGTAGTAGAAGCAGGACGTTTGAAGAAGACGGGGAAGGAAAGCATTTCCTATCTGACCAGGCGTCCGCAGCTACTCGTACAGGACGATAAGCTTGGTTTTATTCCAATGAATGGACAACGCTATTACCCAAGCCATGCGATTGAGACGAAGCGGCATGTGGATTATGATACAAACGAGAATCGTTTTATTCGTTGGGTTCTGCTCCGTATTGCGAGTAAGCTTAAAGATCTGAAGACTCGCCTAACTGAGAAGGGACGCCTTAAGGATCCGATGTTGTCGCGGAAGCTGAAAGATATGCAATCGCAGCTACAAAGGCTGCTCAAGCTAGACTTTTTGAACGTTAAGGAGATGAGGCAGCTCTCCGTATCGCTTGTGCTTCAGATGGCGCCGGGATACCGCGAGGTGTATCGTAACTATTTGATGTTGATGAAGGGACTCTCTATCCAGAGTGATCTGTTCCGATTATCGATGAAGGATCTGGCGCAGCTATATGAATACTGGTGTTTTCTCAAGATTCATGACTTGCTGAGTCGTAAGTATGAGCTGTTGAAGCAAGATATTATTAAGGTGAACCGGACAGGCGTGTTTGTTACTCTAGACAAATCGCAAAAGGCAAAGATGGTTTACCGTAATCCGAAGAATAGCGAGATTTTTACGCTGTACTACAACACTTTGCCGAGTGGTGAGCAAACGCCGACGATTTCTCAAAGGCCCGACAATGTGTTGACATTGAAGAAGAACGATTCCGATGCGGTATATAAGTATATTTTTGATGCGAAGTATCGGCTCAATCCAGCGTATGAGGGGACTCCCTACCGAAGGGATTACAAGCTTCCGGGACCGGAGGAGTCCGATATTAATACGATGCATCGATACCGTGACGCTATTGTGTACGCAGAGGGAGGCGGGAAAGAATTGGAACGCAGCATGTTCGGGGCTTATGTACTATTTCCCTATCACAATGAGGAGCAGTATGAAGAGCATAAATTTTATAAAAGCATTGAGCTGATCAATGTTGGAGCTCTACCGTTCTTGCCGGGATCCACCAAGCTGATGGAAGCCTTCCTGGATGAAATCATTATGGATAGTCCAGAGAAGGCATACGAA
>NZ_JBFTSN010000120.1:0-15960 GCF_056400045.1 Paenibacillus sp. 01L418 | reverse complement strand
GGTCTGCTGTACCGCGGTCATCGCGTAAGTCCTTATTGTCCGGATTGTCAAACGACGCTTAGCTCACACGAGGTTGCTCAAGGTTATGAGGATGTTAAGGATCTAAGCGCAACAGCGAAGTTTAAGCTAGTGGAGTCGGGAGAATTCGTTCTCGCTTGGACAACTACGCCGTGGACGCTTCCTGCAAATGTGGCGTTAGCCGTAAATCCGGAGCTTTATTATATCCGTGCTTCCAAAAACGGTGAAGTGTATATCGTTGCTCAAAATCTAGCGGAGAGCGTTCTTAAAGAAGATTATGAAGTTCTATCCGTATTGAAAGGCGCTGAACTTGTTGGTCTTAGCTACGAGCCGCCATTCCAATACGTTGCCCTAGAAAAAGGCCACGTCGTTATTGCAGGCGATTTCGTTAGCGACACTAGCGGTACGGGTATCGTTCATATCGCGCCAGCACATGGTGAGGATGACTACCGAGTTTCACGCGACAACGGAATCAGCATGCTCAGTGTTGTTGATTTGGCTGGTCGCTATACGTCAGAGGTTACTGACTTTGCAGGACGTTTCGTGAAAGACGCTGAGCTTGATATTGACATCGTCAAAAACCTTAGTGAACGCGGCCTTCTTTACTCGAAGGAGCGCTACGAGCATAGCTATCCATTCTGCTGGCGCTGCAAAACGCCGCTCATCTACTATGCGATGGAAAGCTGGTTTATTAAAACAACAGCGGTTAAGGATCAGTTGATCGCCAACAACAACAGCGTTGATTGGTATCCTGGCCACATCCGTGAAGGACGCTTTGGTAAGTTTCTGGAGGATTTGGTGGATTGGAACATCAGCCGCAATCGTTACTGGGGTACGCCGCTTAACGTTTGGGTCTGTGATGTAACAGGCAAGGAGTATTCACCAAGCAGCATTGCTGATCTGCGTGCGATGGCGATTGGCGATGTGCCAGAGGACATTGAGCTTCATAAACCGTATGTGGATGATATTAAGCTGAAATCACCTTTCGCTGAGGGTGCTGAAATGACGCGTACACCTGAAGTTATTGATGTATGGTTCGACAGCGGTTCGATGCCGTTCGCTCAGCATCATCATCCGTTTGAGAACGAGCAGCAATTCGCTGAGCAATATCCAGCAGACATTATCTGTGAGGGTATTGACCAAACGCGCGGCTGGTTCTACAGCTTGCTAGCAGTTTCTACGCTGTATAATGGCAAAGCGCCATATAAAGCGGTTATCTCAACTGGCCATATTTTGGATGAGAACGGGCAAAAGATGTCCAAATCTAAGGGCAATGTAATCGACCCTTGGGAAATCATCAACGAATATGGAACGGACGCATTCCGCTGGGCATTGCTTGCAGATAGCGCGCYATGGAACAGCAAACGCTTCTCACGCGGCATTGTTGGCGAAGCGAAATCGAAAGTCATTGATACCATCGTAAATACACATGCGTTTTTCGCGTTATATGCTTCAATCGATGGCTTTGACTACACAGCGCATGAAGAGATCAAATCAGACAACAAGCTGGATCGCTGGATCATTTCACGTCTGAACAGCTTGATTAATACAGTGAACAAGGGTCTTGAAGTAAATGATTTCCTAAATCCAGCTAAATCGATTGAGGTTTTCGTTGACGAGCTGAGCAACTGGTATATCCGCCGTTCACGTGATCGTTTCTGGGGAAGCGGGCTTACAGCTGATAAATTAGCTGCTTATCAAACTTTGCGCAGCGTATTGCTTACCCTCTCGCGTCTGATCGCTCCTTATGCACCTTTGCTTGCAGAGGATGTTTTCGGAAACCTTGGCGGAGCAGGCAGCGTTCATTTGGCTGATTATCCGAAAGCGGATGAAACGCTTATTGATGAGACGTTGGAGCGCGATATGGAAAGTGCAAAACAAATCGTTGAGCTTGCTCGCAACGTTCGGAACGAAACGGGAATCAAAACGCGCCAGCCTTTGTCGGAGCTAATCGTATCGCTTGATCGTGATTTCAACGTAGCAGACTACGAGGATATCGTGAAGGATGAAATAAATGTAAAAGCTATTACCGTACAAAATTCAGACAGTGGATTTGTTGATTTCACCCTTAAGCTGAATCTTAAAATTGCCGGTAAAAAATACGGTAAAAACGTTGGACCTATTCAAGGTCAGCTAAAAGGACTATCAGCAGAACAGACTCGAAAAATCGTAAATGGCGGAAGCTTCGACTTCACAAGTGCAGAAGGCGAACAGCTGTCGATCACTGTTGATGAGCTGTTGGTTGAGAAGCAAGCGAAGTCAGGTTTCGCATCTGCATCTGGCAACGGTGTTACTGTAGCGCTGAATACGGATATTACAGCTGAGCTTGAGCAAGAGGGCTGGGTTCGTGAAGTGATTCGCGCCGTTCAGGATACACGCAAAAAGCTCGATCTGCCAATTGAGAAACGCATCGATTTAGTACTTGATGTTGATGCTGAGCTCAAAGCGGCGCTGGATGCGTTCGCACAAGTGCTTCAAGACAACGTGCTTGTTCAAACCGTCACTTATGGTGATGAGCCGGGGATGGAGAAAGTTGTGCTTGGCGAAAAAGAAATAGGGATTTTCATCCGCGGATAAGGTTATAGTATAAAGGAAATTAACAAGCGAAAAAACGAGGCCGTCGCCTTCCGACAGCTGCAGCAAACGACTGAATGGTCGCGATGCTTGCAATGTCCGGCAGGTCAGGCCTCGTTTTATTGTTTGACAAAGGGGATGCCTCGTATGAATACAAATAACCCGGAACAGCCGAAAAATTTGAACGAGTTACAAACTTCGTTAAGCAAGCTTGATAAACGACTGCAAACTATTGCTACCGAAATGGAACATACCCAAATAGCGGACTACATTGATCTGTTAAACAGACCATGGACAATGATTTGGAAAAACCTGCTGGCTGGTACAGCCAGAGGTGTAGGAATCGCGATTGGCTTTACCTTTTTTGCTGCGACCATTCTTTATGTTCTGCGTATATTAGGAGCGTTAAACTTACCGATAATCGGCGACTATATTGCAGACATTGTCCGAATTGTCCAAATCCAGCTCGAAGGAAAAGTTTATTGATTATAAGCGTTGATCCTCAAGATCAGCTTCTAATCCATGATCGCCTTCATCCGACTCCAAGTAGTTTTTATATTCTCGGTTGCGGATGACGGACACATGACGCCCTGTAATGTCGGTCGCAAGAAAGCTTTCAATGGATTCAACAAAACCGTCATTCTCGAAAGCTTCAATACCTACATGCTCATAATCGGCCACATCTCGATTCTCAGATGTGGCAGGTGAATCCGCATTGCCCCATTGCTCAACAATTTGCCAAGCATCCTCGCCATCAAAGCCGTTGTAGGAATCATGCTCATCCATGCTGGTTCGACCAAATGGAGTATCGAGAAATAATTCTTCAACTGGCCTGCGCAGGGATAAATGCTGTCTTGGCGCATGTTCAATGCAGTAAAGCGTATCAGGTACGGCATCCAAACGCTCAAGCGGGATAGGTTCATTACATGTTTTACAAATGCCGTATGTTCCATCAGCAATCGCGGTTAGCGCTGCCTCAATGCGATTCAGATGCAATTCCTCTTGTTCATGAAGGGCTACATCTTTCTCGCGTTCATAAAGCTCAGTAGCGACATCACCCGGATGATTATCGATTGTAGATAGTTCTCCGGTAGTGTCACGCAACGAATTCGCTAAGCCATAATGATCGTTTTCTGAGAAACGTTTTTCAATTTCGCGCTGCTCGTCCAATAATCTGGCTTGCAGCAGCTGAATATGAGCAGTGTTTGGCTTTGTCATTTTGAGCACCCTCCTTAGCAGGGAACATAATTGCAGTATTAGCTTTTGCTGAAATACGGTTTTTCAGTATGGTCTTCAATGGAAGAACAGCAGGCGGGTGCTGGCTCTTATTTAGCTCCGTATGCTACAATTGATTAGCAAACTTTCAGAAATGCGCTGGCTTTTCACATCTAGCCTGAAGTGCTTTTGAATGGAAACGCTGCTTTACAAAAAATTAGGAGTGATTCGATGCGTTTTTATTATTACTGGGTAGCGGTATTAGTGTTAGTCCTTGATTTTGTAACAAAGAAATTAATTGAGACAAAATTGGAGATCGGGGATCAAATTAGCATTATCGGTAATTTTTTTCTCATCACTTCGCATCGAAATCGCGGTGCTGCATTTGGCATCTTGCAAGAGCAAAGACTGTTTTTTATCATTATTACCGTTATCATTGTTTTGGGTATCATTTGGTACATACAGGCATCGAGAAAATCAGCTAAGCCTTGGCTGCTAGTAGGACTCGGACTAGTTCTTGGCGGCGCAATTGGCAACTTTCTCGATCGCGCGCGTTATGGTGAGGTTGTCGACTTTCTGCAGTTTAACTTCGGCAGCTATGGCTTCCCAATATTCAACGTAGCGGATTCAGCGATTGTCTGTGGTGTAGCATTAATTCTAATTGACACCTTGTTATCGGCTAGAGATGACAAGAAACGTTTGCAAAATGGAGAGGACAAGGATCAAAACAATCATGAGCAGCAACCTGTATAATGAAGAACCGTTGGAATGGATCGTAGAGGCGGAGCAATCCGGCGAACGAGTAGATAAGTTTGTAACAGACAGTATTGACGATCAAGGCGTATCCCGAACGCAGGTTCAGGAATGGATCAAAGCAGGGGCCGTACAGGTCGATGACAAAGTGGCAAAAGCGAATCTGAAGGTAGCAGAGGGCAATCGTGTCGTTCTGATTATCCCAGAGCCTGAAGAGGCGGCCATTGTCCCTGAGAACATCCCGCTTGAAGTTATCTATGAGGATTCAGACTTGATTGTTATTAATAAAAAGCGCGGAATGGTCGTTCATCCTGCACCTGGTCATTCTTCAGGCACGCTTGTTAATGCGCTGATGTATCACTGCAAAGACTTGTCCGGCATTAACGGCATGATCCGTCCGGGCATTGTTCACCGCATAGATAAGGACACAACAGGTTTGTTGATGGCTGCCAAAAACGATCTGGCGCATATCTCGCTTGCTGAGCAGCTTAAGGAGCATACGGTAACGCGGAAATATATCGCACTTGTGCACGGCAATTTGCCGCATGACCAAGGTACAATTGATGCGCCTATCGGACGTGACCTGAATGACAGGAAGCTGTTTACGGTAACCGAGCACAATAGCAGACATGCAGTAACACATTTTCACGTATTGGAGCGCTTAGGCGATTACACGATTGTAGAGCTTCAGCTAGAGACGGGACGTACCCATCAAATTCGTGTGCATATGAAATATATCGGTCATCCGCTTGCAGGAGATCCGGTTTACGGCCGCAACAAGACTGTAGCCTTAAAAGGACAAGCTTTGCATGCTACGCTGCTTGGCTTTACACATCCGCGCAGCGGCGAGCGGCTGGAGTTCGAAATGCCTTTGCCGGCAGACTTCGAATATGTATTAAGCAGCTTGCGTTCAAGGTAATAGTGCAATAGTGCAAACTTTTCACCACATTATTCATTATTTCAAGCACATAAGTACGTTATTCTAATCAATAACAACTGAAGTAAATGAATATAAGGATAGGTGACGTGAAATGACTTCCATTAACCAAAATTACTTGGAGCTGCAAGGCAGCTACTTGTTTTCTGAAATTGCAAAACGCCGTACTAAATTCATTCAAGAAAATCCAAATGCTGAAATTATCAGCTTAGGAATTGGTGATGTTACGCGCGGTTTGCCGGATTCGGTTCTGAATGCTATGCACAGTGCAGTGGACGAGCTTGCAGCTCCAGGTTCATTCCGTGGATACGGACCTGAGCAAGGCTACGATTTTCTAATAAATGCAATTATCGAAAATGACTATAAAGCACGCGGCATTGACATTGCAACAAATGAAGTGTTTGTAAGTGATGGTTCCAAATGCGATGTCGGCAATATACAAGAAATTTTCAGCGAGAACAGTATCGTTGCGGTACAAGATCCGGTTTATCCAGTCTACGTCGATACGAACGTCATGGCTGGCCGCTCAGGCAAATACAATCAAGATACAAAGCGCTATGAGAACATTGCGTATTTGGAGTGTACAGCTGAAAATGATTTCAAGCCTAGCCTTCCTGATCGTAAAGTAGACATTATTTACTTGTGCTATCCGAACAATCCAACTGGCATGACGCTTACGAAAGAAGAGCTTAAAGTATGGGTTGACTATGCGAAAGCAAACAACTGCATCATTCTTTATGACTCCGCATACGAAGCATTTATTCAGGAAGAAGATGTTCCGCACAGCATTTACGAAATCGAAGGCGCGCGTGAAGTAGCCATCGAATTCCGCAGCTTCTCCAAAACAGCAGGTTTTACTGGTGTTCGCTGTGCATACACAGTTGTGCCGCGTGAGCTGAAAGGTCTTGATGCTTCAGGCAATGAAGTGTTGATCAATGATTTGTGGAATCGCCGCCATACGACAAAGTTTAACGGCGTATCATACGTTACACAACGTGGAGCAGCTGCTATCTATTCAGAAGAGGGTAAAGCGCAAATCAAATCTTTGGTTGACTATTACATGAAAAATGCAGCAATTATCCGTGACGGCCTTGCGTCCATCGGTCTTGAGGTATTTGGCGGAGTAAACGCTCCTTATATTTGGCTGAAAACACCGAACGGCATGGATTCATGGTCATTCTTCGATAAGCTTCTTACAGAAGCAAACATCGTTGGAACGCCAGGTGTAGGCTTCGGTCAAAGCGGTCAAGGCTATTTCCGCCTTACAGCATTCGGAAGCCTTGAGAATACTCAAAAAGCAGTTGAAAGAATTCGTAAATTAAGCCTGTAACAAATAATCGCTATCCTTGCATAGTTTATCAGGATTGGTCCACACTAAGTTGAAGCGGAAATAATCGTTTTTACTTGACATCTTTTGTCGAACGTGGGATAATTCCTATGATATACATCAGTACCTTTAACTCAGTCCAGAGAGGCTGGCAAGGTAGCGTGAATAACAGGTTATAGAAGAGAAGAATAGGACAGCTTTATGCACTGCTTTCTGTGACGAGAGCTCTGCTTGCTTGCACCTATCTCTTTAAGCCTTATCACAAGCTCCTTGCGAAATTCGCAAGGAGCTTTTTGTCGCAACCTGGCAGTTTTGGACGGTTATGGAAGGAGTCAGCGGAAATGACGGAAGAAGAGCATTTAGTCATCATGGATGAAACGGCGATTCGCCGCGCATTAACGCGAATTGCTCATGAAATTGTGGAGAAGAACAAGGGAATCGATAACTGTGTGATTGTAGGCATTCGCACAAGAGGGATCTACCTTGCTCGGCGAATTGCAGAGCGCATCGGTGAAATTGAAGGAAAGCCTGTTCCTGTGAGCGAGCTTGATATTACTCAATACCGTGATGATCGCAAAGCAATCATATCTGCAGACATGGAAATAGCAGCAGCAATTGGCGATACCGACGGCATACCCTTTACGGTTCAAGACAAACGCATTATTTTGTTCGATGACGTATTGTACACGGGCCGCACGATTCGCGCTGCAATGGACGCGCTTATGGATTGCGGAAGGCCGCAAAGCATTCAGCTCGCCGTCCTTGTAGACAGAGGACATCGCGAACTGCCGATTCGACCAGATTTTGTAGGCAAGAACGTCCCAAGCTCTAAGCAAGAGCAAATCGATGTGGCTCTTACCGAAATCGATCAAATCGACCAAGTGACCATTATTAATCAGAGGGGGCAAGCCGGATGACCATCACACAGCTTAAACAACGGAGTTTGCTCGGATTAAAAGATTTAAGCCAAGAAGAGATTGAATCGATACTAGATCGTGCTGCTTATTGGGAGAATCATTCAAACAAAGTGCACACGACGATGCAAGGCAGATTTGCAGCCAATATGTTTTTCGAGAACAGCACGCGTACTCGCTTTTCATTCGAAGTAGCAGAGAAACGACTAGGTACAGAAGTGCTGAATTTCTCCGCTGCGGTTTCAAGTGTACAGAAGGGCGAGTCAATCTACGATACTGTACGCACACTTGAATCAATGGGAATTGACGTTGGCATCATTCGCTTAAAGCCAATCGGCGTTCTTGCAGAACTGGCAACGAAGATCAAGGTGCCGCTTATCAATGCCGGTGATGGCAATAACGAGCATCCGACACAAGCGCTGCTGGATATGTACACGATGCGCAAGCATTTTGGACAACTCAAAGGCTTAACGGTCTCGATCGTTGGAGATGTGCTGCATAGCCGCGTTGCAAGATCGAATCTATGGGCTTTGCAAAAATTCGGAGTTAATGTGAACTTTTGCTCACCGCCAAATATGCAAGCCTCTGAACTTGACGTCTCTTATGTCTCTATAGATGAAGCATTAAAATCAGATGTTGTCATGATGCTACGCGTCCAGCTGGAACGCCATGAAAGCGGAATGTTGAACTCTGCTGAAAGTTACCGCGAGCATTACGGCTTGACGGTAGAGAGAGCCAGCAAGCTGGCTAATCACGCGATCATTATGCATCCTGCTCCAATCAACCGCAACGTAGAAATAGACGATGAACTGGTTGAACATCCACAATCTCGTATTTTCCCGCAAATGGAAAACGGGGTTCCTATCCGCATGGCGGTAGTAGAGCGTGCGCTCAGCTAATTTTAGCAACATAGATCTAAATCCGGAGGTTGAAACGACAATGTCATTATGGATTATAAACGGTAACGTATGGAATGAAACTTCGGGCAGCTTAGAAAGTAAGCATATTCGGATTGAAAATAACAAGATCGAAGCTATTATAGACGGTTCCGAATCAGTAGATACAGGAAGCGCAGAAGTCGTTGATGCAAAGGGCAAGCTGGTATCGCCAGGCTTTATCGATATGCACGTTCATTTGCGCGATCCGGGCTTTGAATATAAAGAAGATATCGCAACAGGCACACGCTCTGCGGCAAAAGGCGGATTCACAACGATTGCATGTATGCCCAACACTCGTCCTGTAACGGATACTGCTGAAACGGTACGCTACATTACGAACAAGGCGGCTCAAGTCGGCGTTGTCAAAGTATTGCCATACGCATCCATCACTAAAAACGAGCTTGGCCGTGAGTTGACGGACTTTGCTTCATTAAAAGAAGCGGGTGCAATTGGCTTTACGGATGATGGTGTAGGTGTCCAGAACGCGCAAATGATGAAAAACGCGATGGCGCTTGCTCATTCCATGGATATGCCGATCATCGCTCACTGCGAAGATGATTCATTGGTTGAAGGCGCTTGGGCATCGGAAGGCGAGTTTTCCCGCAAGCACGGCTTGAAAGCTATCCCAAATGAATCCGAAGCGATTCATGTAGGCAGAGACGTACTATTGGCGGAAGCGACGGGCGTTCATTATCATGTATGCCACGTTAGTACTGAACAATCGGTACGGTTAATTCGCCTAGCTAAGCAAATCGGAGTTCGCGTTACTGCTGAGGTTTGCCCGCATCACTTGCTGCTGTCTGATGAGGATATTCCGGGCCTTGATGATGCGAATTGGAAAATGAATCCTCCGCTTCGTACGCCGCGTGACGTTCAAGCGGTTATCGAAGCGATTGAAGACGGAACGATCGATATGGTCGTTACGGATCATGCACCGCATAGCGCGGAAGAGAAAGCGCGCGGCGTTCAACTTGCACCTTTTGGCATCGTTGGCTTCGAGACAGCTTTCCCGCTCTTGTACACAAAATTTGTTCAAACCGGCAAGTGGACGCTTGGCTTCCTACTTCAGCGCATGACTGCGGATCCGGCACGTGTTTTCCGGCTTCCAACGGGGCGTTTAGAGCAAGGCGCTCCTGCTGATATTACAATCGTTGATTTGGATAACGAGCGTTCGGTTGATCCGAGCACATTCGCATCCAAAAGCAACAACACGCCATTCGGCGGCTGGAAGCTTAGCGGCTGGCCTGTGACAACGATCGTTGACGGCGCAGTTGTTTGGTCAGAATAAATAACTTTTACTAACTAAAGCCAATATATGGGGACAATCAACACCTGAGGAGTGATACGGATGCAAGCAAGATTATTATTGGAAGACGGTACATTGTTCACAGGACTTTCGTTCGGTGCAGAAGCACAAATGATGGGCGAGGTTGTATTTAATACTGGAATTACTGGTTATCAAGAAGTTTTATCCGATCCGTCCTACTGCGGACAAATCGTAACGATGACCTATCCGCTAATCGGCAACTACGGCATTACACGTGATGATTTTGAGTCGATGCGTCCATTTATTCATGGCTTTGTCGTTCGTCGTCATGAAGAAGTGCCAAGCAACTGGCGCGCTCAATATTCACTAGGACAACTTCTTAAAGAATACGGCATCCCGGGCATCAGCGATATCGATACACGTATGCTTACTCGCAAGCTTCGTAACTACGGTACAATGAAAGGCCTAATTACAACAGGCAACGAGCGTGTAGAAGAACTTGCTGAACGTCTTAACATCTCGAAGCTAATGACGGATCAAGTTGCACGCACTTCTACATCTCATGTATTCTCAAGCCCGGGTCAAGGCGAGCGTATCGTACTTGTTGACTTCGGTGCAAAAAGCGGTATTTTGCGCGAGCTTACTAAGCGCGGCTGCGATGTAGTCGTTGTTCCTCACGATACAACAGCAGACCAAATTCGTCGCCTAGCTCCAGACGGCATTCAATTGTCCAATGGCCCTGGGGACCCGCAAGATGCACCTTATGCTGTAAAAATGATTTCTGAACTGCTCGGCGAATACCCGATCTTCGGAATTTGCTTAGGCCACCAGCTGTTCGCATTAGCTTGCGGAGCAGAAACAACGAAGCTTAAATTCGGACATCGCGGCGGAAACCACCCGGTTAAAGAATTGGCAACTAACCGTTGCTACATTACTTCACAAAACCATGGTTATACGGTGCTTGAAGAATCAGTAGCTAACACGCCGCTTGTAGTAACACATATCAATAACAATGACCGCACGATCGAAGGACTTAAACACAATACATTCCCAGCTTTCTCGGTTCAATATCACCCAGAAGCTGCGCCTGGACCGTATGATTCCAGCTATTTGTTTGATGAGTTCCTAGAAATGATCCGTACGCACAAGAAAAATAACCCACAAAAACCTCGTCAAGCTGTGTTGTCGGAGACGTTGAAAGGAGAGCTTCAGTATGCCCAAAAATAATGAACTCAAAAAAATTCTCGTGATCGGTTCCGGTCCAATTGTCATCGGACAAGCGGCGGAATTCGACTATGCCGGTACTCAAGCCTGCCAAGCGCTCAAAGAAGAGGGCTATGAGGTTGTTCTTATAAACAGTAACCCAGCAACAATCATGACAGACACGAACATGGCTGACAAAGTATACATCGAGCCAATTACTTTAGATTTTGTATCACAAATCATTCGTCAAGAACGTCCAGATGGACTTCTTCCGACGCTTGGCGGCCAGACAGGCCTTAATATGGCGGTTGAGCTTGCACGCGCAGGCGTTCTTGAACGCGAGAATGTAAAATTGCTTGGAACACAGCTGACAGCTATTGAGAAAGCAGAGGATCGCGACTTGTTCCGTGACCTTATGCGTGAGCTGGAACAGCCAGTACCAGACAGCGACATCGTAACTACAGTAGAAGATGCAGTTAACTTCGCTAACACAATTGGTTACCCAATCATCGTTCGTCCTGCTTATACATTGGGCGGAACAGGTGGCGGTATTTGTGCGAATGAAGAAGAACTGCGCGAAACGGTTGCTTCTGGAATCCGTTATAGCCCGATTAGCCAGTGCTTGATCGAGAAATCGATCGCAGGCATGAAGGAAGTCGAATATGAAGTTATGCGTGATGCGAACGATAACTGTATCGTTGTCTGCAACATGGAAAACTTTGACCCGGTTGGCGTACATACAGGCGATAGCATCGTCGTAGCGCCAAGCCAAACCTTGTCTGATCGCGAGTATCAAATGCTTCGTTCAGCTTCCCTAAAAATCATTCGTGCGCTGAACATCGAGGGCGGCTGTAACGTACAGTTCGCACTTGATCCACAAAGCTATCAATATTATGTCATTGAAGTAAATCCGCGCGTAAGCCGTTCATCGGCACTAGCGTCGAAAGCAACAGGATACCCAATTGCCAAAATGGCAGCAAAAATCGCTGTCGGCTACACACTCGATGAGCTTGTAAACCCTGTTACAGGACAAACGTATGCTTGCTTCGAGCCAACACTTGATTATATCGTATCGAAAATTCCACGCTGGCCGTTTGATAAATTCGTTAACGCGAACCGTAAACTTGGTACGCAAATGAAAGCAACTGGCGAAGTTATGGCTATCGGCCGTACGTTTGAGGAATCCATTCATAAAGCGGTTCGTTCATTGGAAATTGGCGCTCACCGCATTCACTTGAAAGAAGCTTCATCTTTAGAAGATGCAGTGCTTCGCGCACGTCTAGAGAAGCCGGATGATGAGCGTATGTTCCTCGTAGCAGAAGCGTTCCGCCGGGGCTATCAGCTTCAAGAAATCCAAGACATTACAAACATCGACTGGTGGTTCCTTGATAAAATTCAGTCTATCGTAGCATTCGAGGATCGTATGCGCAGCGAATCAACGTTGAATCAACAAACGTTGTATGAAGCTAAACGCAAAGGTTTCTCAGATCGTTCTATTGCTGAAATTCGTCAAGAAGGTTTCCCGAATGGCAGTCACACAACGGAAGCTGACGTGCGTGCACTTCGCGAACAGCTTAACTTAAAGCCGGTATACAAAATGGTTGATACATGCGCAGCTGAATTCGAAGCTTCGACACCATATTACTACTCCACTTATGAAGTAGAAAATGAAGTAACTGTAACAGACAAACAGAAGGTTCTAGTCCTTGGCTCTGGACCAATTCGTATCGGTCAAGGCATCGAGTTCGATTACTCGACGGTTCATGCGGTATGGGCAATTCAAAATGCAGGTTATGAAGCGGTTATTATCAATAATAACCCAGAGACGGTTTCAACAGACTTCAGCACATCGGACAGACTCTACTTTGAGCCATTGTTCTTTGAAGATGTAATGAATGTTATTGAGCAAGAAAATCCGATTGGCGTAATCGTACAATTCGGCGGTCAAACGGCAATCAACCTTGCAGCTCCGCTTTCCAAAGCTGGCGTACGCATTCTAGGATCCAGCCTTGAGAGCATCGATGCAGCAGAGGATCGCAAGAAATTCGAAGCATTGCTTCGCAGCCTGAACATCGCACAGCCAGACGGAAAAACGGTTATCTCTGTTGATGAAGCGGTAGTTACGGCACAAGGTCTTGGTTATCCGGTACTTGTTCGCCCTTCCTATGTACTTGGCGGACGCGCAATGGAAATTGTGTACTCAGACGAAGAACTGCTTAACTATATGGAAGTTGCAGTGAAAATTAACCCTGAGCACCCGGTTCTAATCGACCGTTATATGCTAGGTAAAGAAGCTGAAGTAGACGCAATTTGTGATGGCGATACTGTTGTTATTCCAGGGATTATGGAGCATGTTGAGCGCGCAGGCGTTCACTCAGGCGATTCCATTGCGGTATATCCACCACAATCACTTTCGGAAGAAATTAAACAGCAAATCGTTGACATCACGATTAGCATTACTAAAGCTCTTAACGTAATTGGACTTGTTAACATCCAGTTCGTCATTCACCAAGAAAAAGTATACGTGATTGAAGTTAATCCGCGTTCATCGCGTACCGTACCTTTCCTAAGCAAAGTTACGAATATTCCGATGGCAAACTTAGCTACTAAAGCAATTCTCGGTACGAAGCTTGCTGATCTTGGTTATGTTGAAGGCTTGTGGCCTGAGGATGAATATGTTTCGGTTAAAGTTCCTGTCTTCTCCTTCGCGAAGCTGCGCCGGGTTGACCCAACGCTAACGCCGGAAATGAAATCAACAGGTGAAGTAATGGGCCGCGACGTTCAATATGCGAAAGCTCTTTATAAAGGTCTCATTGGCGCAGGCATGAAAATTCCAACATCAGGCGCTATCATTGCTACAGTTGCGGATAAAGATAAAGAGGAAGCAACAGAGTTGCTTCGCGGATTCTWTAACCTAGGCTACAAAATTATTGCTACAGGCGGAACGGCGAAAGCACTCGAAGAAGCCGGCCTTATCGTTACGACTGTTAATAAGCTTAGCGAAGGCTCACCGAATATTCTTGATCTAGTACGTGAAGGGCAAGCGCAATTTGTAGTCAATACGTTGACTAAAGGCAAAGCTCCTGAACGTGATGGATTCAGAATTCGTCGTGAAGCGGTTGAGAATGGCGTCGTTTGTATGACATCGCTTGATACAGTTCGTGCATTGCTTGTTATGCTCGAAACGTTGAACTTCTCCTCCCGTTCAATGCCAGTAGCGCTACAAAACAAATAAGCTCAATGAGCTTAAAAGTACGGCCAGCGTTTATTGCTTCGTTATCTACCTTAAGAAGTTAGTCTTAAGGTGGATAGCTTGAAGCAAACGTATGGCCGTTTATTTTGCAAATGAACAGAGAAATGGAGCGATTTCGGATGAAATTGACTAAAGAGCAAGCAGCAGGACGGATTATGGTAGCCCTTGATTATCCAGATGCAGCAGCGGCTGAACGTTTAATTGCCGAACTGCAAGGCATTCCCTGTTTTATGAAGGTGGGCATGCAGTTGTTTTATGCTGCCGGTCCTTCCTTCGTGCAAAGCTTGAAAGAGCGTGGTTACTACGTATTTCTTGATGTGAAAATGCATGATATTCCGAACACTGTCAAAGGCGGCTCTAATAGCGTAACGAAATTGGGAGTTGACATGTTTAACGTCCATGCAGCAGGGGGCAGTGATATGATGGAGGCTGCGCTTGAGGGCGTAGATATTGCATTAACAGGCAGCAGCCTTCGTAAGCCAACGGTAATCGCGGTAACTCATTTGACAAGTACGAGTCAGTCGATGCTCAATGAGCAGATTGGTATTAGCGGAACCGTAGAAGCGGCAGTGCTTCGTTATGCAGAGCTTACCAAAAAAGCGGGTTTGGACGGTGTTGTCGCATCACCTTCCGAGGTTGAGGCTATTAAGTCGCTATGCGGCAGCTCTTTCAAAACCGTAACGCCAGGCATTCGTCCCATTGGAGCGGATGTTAATGATCAATCACGCATCATGACGCCAAGTGAGGCGCTGCGCAAAGGAACTGATTATATGGTTATCGGTCGCCCGATTACAGCGGCACCAAATCCGCGTGCAGCATTAGAATCTATTATTGAGGAGCTGATTTCCTATGAGTAAAATTACTTTATCTGAATTGCCAAATCAAATTGCTAAAAGCCTGCTAGAAATCGAAGCCGTGGCACTTCGCCCTAATGAGCCATTCACATGGACATCAGGCATTAAATCACCAATCTATTGTGATAACCGCCTTACGATGACATACCCAGCGATTCGCGATCTTGTTGCAGAAGGTTTCGCAACGATCATTCGTGAGCGTTATCCTGATGCTGAGGTTATTGCGGGCACTTCAACTGCCGGTATTCCACATGCAGCTTGGGTAGCACAGAAGCTTAATCTACCGATGGCTTATATTCGCGATAAAGCGAAAGGTCATGGCAAGCAGAATCAAATCGAGGGCCGTGTTCTACCTGGACAAAAGGTCGTTGTGATCGAGGATTTGATCTCGACTGGCGGCAGCTCGCTTAAAGCTGGTCTTGCAGTCAGAGAAGCAGGCGCAGAAGTGTTGGCGGTGCTTGCTATATTCACTTACGAATTTGATTCAGCGATTCAAGCCTTTGCATCAGAGCAAATGCCTCTTGTTACATTGTCTAGCTATAGCGCACTTATTCAAACAGCTGTAGAGCTTGGAAAAGTTGCTCCTGAAGATGTAGCTGCTTTGCAAGCTTGGAGACAAGATCCTCAATCGTTTGGAAAATAATTGCTTAAATTAAAAAAAGCGTGCTCTTTCCATGAGAGCTCGCTTTTTTTGTGACAAAATTGTT
>NZ_JBFTSN010000119.1:0-16001 GCF_056400045.1 Paenibacillus sp. 01L418 | reverse complement strand
GCCTAACATAACGAGTACAAACACAGCAGCTGCTGTTACTCCGGGGTACCGATAAATAAAACGTACGATGCGGTTTCTCTGCTTGCTCTGTTTCTTCGGCAGTTGCTGCATAATTCGTTCATTTAAAAGCTCGGATGCCTTCTTGTCATAATCCGCGGCAGGCTTAATCGCTTCTAAAGTCTGGAACACCGCGGCGTCCGTCTTCTGGAGCTGTTCAAACCGGCTGCGACAAGCGGGACAGGAAAGCAAATGAGATTTTAACGTAACGATATCTTCACGCGGCAGCTCGCCGTCCAAATAATCATGCATCCATACGATAGCGACGTTGCAATTCATAGCAGCCAGTCCTTTCTTTCAGTTGCTCGCGCATTAAGTTCTTATCTCGCTATTAGGATACGTTACTAGCAAGAAGGATGTTTCACTTTTTTTCGTAATCGCGTAAGTAATCCTTTGCAGGTAAGGAATTAGCTTGAATTTCTCCCGAAAAGAAGCCTATGTCTGCGCTAGACATGGCTTTCCTTTGGAGGATTGTATCATTATTTGTAATTATAACTTATGCTCAAGCTTCTTCCGAAGAAATTCCCTGCCGCGGTGAACCCGCGTTTTGATCGTCGTGACAGGCATGTCCAGCACATCGCCAATTTCCTGCAACGACAGGTCCTGCATATATCTAAGCGTCATCACGCTCTTATATTTCGGTGGCAGTGAAGCAATAGCCGCATGTATAATGCGCTGTGTGTCCGAGAGAAGCAGCTCTGATTCTGGCGTCCGATTATCGCTCGGTATCATGGAGTAGCCATCCAGCCCCTCGTGATCCGATGACTCCGCATCCAGCGAATAGGTCGGCTTGCGTTTGCGCAGTCGATCAATACATAAGTTCGTAGCAATTCTATATATCCAAGTTGAAAATTTTAACGTTTCATCATATCTATCCAGGTTTTTGTAAACGCGAAGGAACGTATCCTGCACAACATCCTCCGCTTCCTGGCGGCTGTTTAACATTCGATAAGCCATATGAAAGAGCTTGTCTTGATAGAGGTCTACAAGCTCAGCAAAAGCCTGCTGATCGCCTTTAAGCGATAACTTCGCCAGGCGTGCTTCCAATACAATCACCTAAACTCCTCCAAACCTTCCATTCGATCGACTGATCGCCTTGCTCTATTTTATAAATATATAATGTCCGCATCCATACACCCTAGAAAAATCGTAATGCACATGGGCTGAAAAAGCAAGACAATTGAGAAAGATACTTCCAATATGAGCATCGACCCTAATTAGCCGTAATGTTCATAGTCATGAGCAGCAATGTACGTACATCAGGTTCAGGTTTCATTGCCGTTTGCTCCAAAAAATACTAACCGTTCTAATAATTATATAGGTTTGACGTTCAGTCAGCAATCGACCTGAGGCTAGTTGTTTTTTCGACTTTCGGCTAGGAACGCTAAAATAAAGCAAAAAAGGTCTAGGAAACGTAATGTTCCCAGACCTTCAATGTTCATGCGCTTTATATTTATTAAAGTGTATTTGTTTTCAATTGCTCGAGCACCTTTGTAATCGTCGTCGTAGGAATCGCAAAGCCAATGCCTTGTGCCTCAGCGTTCACAGCCGTGTTTATACCAATAACCTCTCCCTTCTCGTTGAGAAGCGGTCCTCCAGAGTTCCCTGGATTAATAGAGGCATCTGTTTGCAGCAAATGCTCGTAATTATGGTTCCCTTGCTCATCTGCAATCGTAATTGGGCGCTCTTTCGCGCTTAACACGCCCATAGTCAACGTTTGATCGAAGCCATATGGATTGCCGATCGCCATCACCCAGTCACCGATTCGCGTTTGGTCAGAGCTTCCCAGTTTAAGAGACGGGAATGCTTTGCCGTTTGGCTCTTCCACCTTAAGCACAGCCAAGTCTAGATCATAACTCGAACCAAGCACCTTTGCTGTTAGAGGCTCGTCATAACCTTGAACCGTTACTTTAACCTCCTTTGCATCCGCAATTACATGCTCGTTAGTCAGAATATAACCATCCGATTCGAAGAAAAAGCCTGTACCAGAGCCTACTAACTCAAGATTTGAACTGCTTGGCTGTTGTTCTTGCGATTCTTGCTGCTGTCCGTTGCTACCCGACCCGCCATTTCCAAAAAACTGTTGAAAGCGTGGATCGTCGAACATGGAGTTCGAACGTGCTGGCTCCCCATAATTTTCGATCTTCACAACCGCGGGGCTCGCAGCTTTATAGACGGAAGCAATATCTTCACTTGAGCTTAGCGATGCTGTAGACAAGCCAGCATCCTGCTGTCCTGAATTGCTTACAACGCTGGAACCCGAGTTTTGAACGGTTTGTTCCCCCCCGCTGAACAGATTGTTTTTATCTGCCATGTAGGAGAAACCGCCAATGACGAGAGCGCCAATCAAAAACGATGCGAGCAGTGTTTTTGCCGAGCTGCCGCCCGCACGCTTTGAACGTTTTTTACCGCCTGGTGCTGACCCTGACCCGCTTCCGCTCCCATCTTGTCCCAGCCCAAGCTCCCTCTCATATGAAGCTCTAAGCTCATTTGTTGATTTGTTGGATTCATAAATATAAGTAGTGACAGGAGTCCGGTTCGTTTCGTTCGATGTATGGTTCGACGTGTAAGTATCACCGCTCGTTTCTGAGCGTTTGTTTTCCTCGTTCATCTCTATCATCCTTTCAATAGTAGGTGTCTGTTTCCTATGTACCTATCATGCAGGATGTACCTTAAACAAAACTTAAGTGGACTATAAAAGAACATAAGAAAAATAGAGTTCTGTTGCAGTTTGTTTTTCTAGCTTCTCACAACAAGGCCTTCCAGCTGCTTTCAACGAAAAAAAGCCAACCACAGTAAATGCCATGGTTGGCTTTGTAGCTATTCTATATTCGCCTAAGCGATTAGTTTGAACAGTTAGCCTGTATTCCGAAGTCCTGCGGCAATGCCGTTGATCGTCAGAAGCACTTCGCGAAGCAGCTCTGGATCATCTTCTTCGTTATCACGCAGTGCACGAAGCTCAGTTAACAGCTGCACTTGCATGTAGCTAAGCGGATCGACGTACGGATTACGAAGACGAATCGACTCTTGGATAACAGGAACATTATCCAAAATTTCCGTTTGGCCTGTGATGCTAAGAATAAGCTCAGATGTAAGCTTATATTCTTCTTCGATTTGCTCAAAAATACGATCGCGGATCGTTTTGTCCTTAATCATATCTGCGTATTCCTTCGCAATAAGCAAATCTGCTTTGGCAAGAGCCATTTGAAGATTGTCAATTAGCGAGCGGAAGAATGGGAACTTCTCGTACATCGTACGAAGCGTGTTCAGCTTTTCCTCGTCGTCGCCAGTATATTGCTTCATTGCAGTACCTGCGGCATACCATGCCGGCAGCAAGTAGCGGCTTTGCGTCCATGCGAACACCCAAGGAATGGCGCGTAAATCCTCGAAACGATCACTGTTTTTCCGTTTGGAAGGACGTGAACCGATGTTCAGCTCGCCAACCTCAGGAAGCGGTGTCGACTCCTTGAAGTACGTCAAGAAATCTGGATCGCGGAAAATAAGATCCTGATACTTCTCGAGTGCCGTCTCGGAAATCGAACGTGCAATTTCTTCCCACTCTGCTTCTGCTTGCGGTGCTTGTTCTGGGTATTTCGCCAGACGAGCAGCCGTAATCAGCGCCCAAGTTGCTTGCTCCAAGCTGCGGTATGCAATACCTTGCATCGAATAACGCGAGGATAGAACCTCACCTTGCTCGGTAATTTTGATGCCGCCGCCGACCGTATGTGGCGGTTGTGCAAGGATACTGCGGTTAAGCGGCATGCCGCCGCGGCCAAGCGCTCCGCCACGGCCGTGGAAGAACTTCAGCTTAACGTCGTACTCTTTGCCGGCTGCTGTAATTTCATTAAGTGCTACGCGCAGCTCCCAGTTCGCTGTAACAACTCCGCCGTCTTTGTTGCTATCGGAATAACCAAGCATAATTTCATGCAGGTTGCCGCGAGCTTCCACCGCTTGACGGTAGATCGGCATTTCGAATAGCTGCTTCATAATAGCTGGTGCTGCATGCAGGTCATCAATCGTTTCAAATAGCGGTACCGATTGCAGTGTACAACGAATCGTGCCGTCCGCTTCCTTGCGGAACAGGCCAACTTCCTTCGCAAACACCATAACCTCAAGCATGTCGCTTGCCGCTTCCGTCATACTAATCAGATAACTTGAAATACAATTTATGCCAAACTCTTGCTGCGCCCGATAAATCGTATGGTATACATTCAAGCATTCACGCGTGGACTCCGTGTAATCTAGATGCCCCGAAGTAAGCGGACGCGGATCATTTAGGAGACGGTGAAGCAGGTCTGTTTTTTCTTCTTCTGGAAGTGCCGCATAATCTGCTGCTACATTCATTTTCGCCAAAATTTCAGCCATCGCATTTTCATGCTCTTGGCTATGCTGACGAACATCAAGTGCCATAAGGTGGAAACCAAACAGCTCCACTTGACGTACTAACTTAGCAAGTGCTGTATCTGCTACATAATCAGCGTAGTGATGACGCAAGCTGCGATCGATAACGAGCAAGTCCTCGCGAAGCTCTTCCGGGTGGTTGTAACGCATTTGCGAACCCTTAAGCGATTCATCGCGTGTATTAGCCAGCTTCTCTAGCATAAAGCCAAGCTTAATACGGTATGGCTCCTTCGTATTTCTCCAAAGATCGACGCACTTAAGCTCAACATGCTCGCGATCCGATCGAATCGAATCGATAAGCTCAGCCGATACCTCGACAAGGTTTGTGCTGAAGCTGAGAAGATCCATAAGCTCGCCTAGTTTTTCTTCGTACTTGCGAATAGCCAGCTGACGGTGCAGCGTTAGCGTTTCCCAAGTTACCTGAGCTTTCACGGATGGGTTACCATCGCGATCGCCGCCGATCCAAGAGCCAAAGCGCAAGTAATCCGGCACATGCCATTTCTCATCTGGATAGTACTTGCTTAGGCAGCGTTCAAGTTCTTCATAAACATTAGGAAGCACCTCGAACAATGTCTCATCAAAATAGTACAAGCCGTTACGAACTTCATCGATAACGGTTGGTTTGCGGTCACGAAGCTCGTCTGTTTGCCACAAAATAAGAACCTCATTCATGAGCTTCTCACGCAGCTTCTCGCGCTCGCGATAGGTTAGTGTTGGATTATCCAGCTCCATCACATCCACAGCAATCCGTTTATGAATATCAAGCACCGCGCGGCGAGTTGCCTCGGTCGGGTGTGCAGTCATTACTAGTTCCAGCGAAATATTGCTCAAAATATCTCTAACTTCCTCGATTGCAATGTCGCGTTCCTTCAGATCTTGAACCGCGCTCTCAATGGAGCCGCGTTGGACCGCTTCGCCAGCAGAAACCTCGTAATCACGTTTCCGTCTAATCCGATGATTTTGCTCTGCAATGTTGACAAGCTGAAAATAAATGGCAAACGCTCTAATCACTTGATGACGTATTTCCGGGTTAAGCGATGATACATTTTCTTTAAATTGATCAAATAATTCCGGTACAAATTCAGCGCGAAGAGATTTACTTTGTTCACGAATCCGTTCTACGATTTCAAGCAGCTCGCGGCCGCCTTGATGAACAAGAACTTCACCGAGAATGTTGCCTAGAAACCGGACATCGCGTCGCAGCAAATTGTTAGCCTGCTGCCGATTTGTGGTCAAAGTAGATGCAGATTGATCCGACATACTGTTCCTCCTAAATTTTTGCGAAGCAACGATCGCTCCGTAAGCATTTACTTGTTTTCCGAAGCAGCAATCGCTTCGAAAGCTTGCTTGTACAACATGAACGTTTTTTTGACTTCTACCATCATACTACAAAAACCTACAGGGTTGAAGCCCTGAAGCCAATCCTAACAAAAACAGATTCACGCAAACGAAGTATATAACCCGCTCCTTTTTGCTGCTTATGTTTCCGTTAAATAATAACTGCGAAAGACAACCCGCTTCAGTTAAGTTAACGATGCTTAATAAATTAGCGAAAGGACTGGTTCAATCCCATAAATAAGACCTCTTATGAAAAAGACCGCAGCACCTCTCTCTGAAGGGCGCTGCGGTCTTGCTCAAGTCGAATTATGACATTAATTGAATTAATTTCGCCAGCATTTTTGCTGCTTCCTCACGGGTAGCCAAATCCTTCGGTGCAAAATAGCTGCCTGCCTTATTTGCATAGATCTTGCCGTTAATGATTCCCGCCTGCTGCACTGCAGCTGCTGCTTCCTTCGCAAATGCACCAATAGATGATGCATCTTCAAACGCTATAGCATTTGTCTGCACGGGCAAATCAAAGTTCATGACTTCAACGAACCTTGCAATCATAGCAACCATTTGCTCACGGCTAATATTGGCTTTAGGATTGAAGCTGCCATCTCCAGCGCCTCCGACAATTTCTTTTTCAGCCGCCCATGCTACCGCCCCTGCAAAGTAATCGGATGACTTCACGTCCGTAAAGCTTGATGACGTGTAATCGTCCAGTTGAGCGCCGGCAATTCTTGCAAGGATGAGTGTGAAATCAGCCCTTGACATGTTAGCCTTTGGAGCAAACTTTTGATTGCCCAAGCCGCCGATTATATCTCTGGAAGATAAGTAAAGGATAGAATCCTTCGCAAAGCTTGATGCAGTGTCCAAAAATGCCACATGATTGTAGCCAACTCCGTAAGTAGAGAAATGGCTTACCGTAAACTGTAATTGACCTGTCGACTTATCGTACACGCTGTTAGGTACAATGCTAAGTTTGCCGTCATTTGCAATATAGTAGATGACTACTGCTTGGCTGTCTTCGTTTGCTTGAAGCGAATAAGGAATGCTAACCCGTGCTGTACCGCCCTTCAGATCGGTAATCGCTGTTTTTCCACCGATCACATCAAACTCATACACAGGATGGCTGCCGATCGTTTCCTTAATCGCACTAGAAAGCTTAGATACATCCGCTTTGTTGACCGCTATGGAAAGCTCGCCATTCCCTGAGGCTGCCGCCAATGTTCCAATAGCCTTAGCATCAAAGGATACGATTCCGAGTCCTGCATTAACATCCAGCGACTTCAATCCCTTAGCTGCAAGCTTAGCGATAGCTTTTTCCTCAAACTTGATAGCCGTTGACTTGGTGTCTGTGTTAGCCGCCATTTTAAACTCAATGGATGCAGGCTTGCCGTTTGATGCTTTATCTAATGCAGCTATTGCTGCATCCAATTGATTTACCGTTACCGTTGCTGTTGTCTTACCGCTGTTATCCGTTTCAGCTTTAAGTGTGCTTACTGCTTTTACGGTCTCACCATTTACGATCGTCACTCCAGCATCTTCAGGTTTTGTAGAAGGTGCAGGCGTCGGCGATGGATTCGGTGTTGGCGATGGAGTTACGATGTTACCTGAAGTAACCGTGACACTCGTCTCAGCGAGACCATATCCGTCAGCACTCGCTGCTGAAATGACCGCTGTTCCGGCTTTTAACGCTGTGACATTTCCATTTGAATCTACGGTTGCCACAGCTGTATTAGAAGAAGTCCATATCGCAGCAGCAGAGCTTCCGCCTACAGGCTGGACAGTTGCAACCAGCTTCGATGCAGTATCTCCAACTTTTAAGGATAAGGAAGCCTTATCCATCGTTACTTTCGTTACATTCAGCTGATATACGCCTACCTTGCCGCCTACCTCGAAAGCAACCAAGAGTAAAGGCATTCCAGTTGGGCTAATGTTAGCCGGAATAAACTCCAAGCCTTCTGGGCCAGTATCTGTATCTAAGTTGTCCTTGCCTTGACTGTCTTTGAACACGCGAGTATTTGTATAATTAGCGAATGTCGCATGCGCAGGATCTGTTACATCATAGGTCATGAAACCACCGATGCGCTCAAGACCAACGAATGCCAAAACCTTATTGCCAACCTTCCCCGTTTTAATATCTTCCGGTTCTGGTCCCTTCTTGCCGCTTCGATCGTCAATGGCTGTCTTACTGTTGCTTGTGTTAAAGAATGCTGGCAAGCGACTGCCCGTTATCGTTTCAAAATCGTTGCCGCTGTCATAGACCTGCTCCATCGAGTTCGCATTCCAGATAGAGAAAGAACGTCCGCCGTACATGTAAATGCCGTCATTGCCCATATCGCTTGCGACTTCAATACCATCATAAGCAGTCTTGCCATTTAGGAAAATCGCTGCCGCTGAAGTCGGATCAAGCTTTCCTTTTAATGCACCTATCGTGCTGCCGTTTGTACGGTTCGGCCATTCTGTTACATCGCCTTCATTAGCTGTAAAAAGGTACGTTTGACCGTTAATCGTATGAGATGCGATGCCATCAGGCATGTACATCCCTTTAAAAGGTACATTTTCCAGCTTAATCGCACCGTCTTTTAGAACGTCGAGAGAATTACGCGGATCATTATAATCCTTTAATCCGAGTGCTTTTACAGCCGTCACTTTGTTCGTTTCGATATCAATAATCGCAATTGCATTATTCTCTTGCAATGACACATAGGCTGTCTTGTTATCATCCGAAAGAGTGATATACTCAGGCTCCAGATCATACACAGCGTCTGCTTTTGTTCCGCTCGATTTAATTTTCCCATCTGCCGGATCTACTTTGCCGCGAATATGAACACCATCCTCGATAACGGACGGATCATCGAAGAGTACATGTGTAACTTTGTTGTTTACTGTATTGACGATCGTTACGCTTCCTTTAGGATCATCTGTACCATTGCGCGGCTCCGCCTCATCCGCAGTAAGGATATACTTTCCATCAGCTGTTGACTTAATCATATCCGGTTGTACACCAGCAGCGTAGGCTGAGATTAAATTACCATCATAATCGAGTACGATGATTTTACCTGGCTTGAGTGGATCCGCCTCTTGTACTGCGACTGAAACACGCTTAGTTGTCGTATTAATATCTACACTAGTTAAATCACCGTATACAAAACCTTCAACCTCGGCCATCGGCTTAACAAGTATCGTTTTTTCTTTACTTAGCGTTCCGTTCCCGCTTCCCAGACTGACAATATCTAAGCTTGGCGGATTACCGGAGCCATTAACTAAATAAAATTTGCCATTGTCTTTGTTGAATTTCACGATCTCGGCAACGCCGCCATCTTTATTGAATTGGCCTACTGAATATTGTCCGATTTTTGAAATATTGAGCGTATCTTTAAACTCAGCGGACGCCGGTTTTATGATCATATCTGCAGCTGCGCTCGCTACAGCCAATCTAACTTCGCTGCCAAAAACTCCAATGGTTCCCGTAGCTTGTGCGTTGTCCCCAACTTCAACCTTCGGAAACGCTCCATTCACATAAAGCAGCATATTGTTATCAAGCTTAATCGTATTAGCCGTTTTGTCCACGGCAGTTACATTGCCTGTAGTTGTCACTCTCCTGCCGTACATATCAGCTGTTACTGAACTAAGCTTATCTACATTAAGCATAGATTTATCGAACGTATCTTCCGCCACTAAGCTAAAAATTTTATTGTTCAGCCTTGTTACCTGTAAGTTGCCTTTTACCCGTACTTCGCCGTCATGAAGACCAGCCGTCCCAGAAACGCGTACCTCTGCACCTACCGGGATGGATGGGTCCATGCCTTCAACAGCAATTGCGCCCGTAAACGATTGTACATAACGCACTGCGTTTGCTTGGCTGTTATCCGATTTAACGGACGGAGTTGTAACCAAACCTTCGACCGTTACCACTTTGTCTGCTGTATTCTTCTGGAGTGAGCCGATAAGCTTCACAAAATCAGGAATGACATCAACGGTTCCCTCTGTTTTCCCACCTCGCGTAGGCGATGGATCCACTACTGCAAAATCAGCAGCATTGTTGTTGGAATCTTGGAAGTTAATGCGGCGCACGCCTTTAACAGCCGCTGGCAGTGAAGCCCCATTCCCTACGGATGTTCCTTCATGCAGGGTAGTTTGAACCGCACCGAAGCCTACCGCATCAACAACTGCCGAAGTGGCGTACACTCCTTGAAATAATTCCACCGTGCCATCCACATCAGACATGCCGATGGATTGCTCTTTCGTGCTTGCATATGCATCAGCTAGGTAAGGATCTCCGTAATTTTTGTCGCTCGTATTGCCCCATGTTGCTTCAAGGCGAACGAGGTAATAATCATGAGGAGCAATGACCGCACCTTCTTCAAAATCATAGCCTTGTACCGTTGTAGCACCTTTATTGCTGTATCTTAAATGATATCCTGCAAGTAATATTGGCGAAGCAGTAGGATTGTAGAGCTCTACAAAATCATACAGGTATGGAGATGCTGCTGGCGGAGTATCTTTATTAATTTTCCCGCCGCCGCCATATACTTCATTAATGAGAACATGAGTTGCTGGAGCTATACTGGATTGAATGGTAAACGCAAACGACTTAACTATGCTAACTGGCGTACCTGCCGTGCTGTCAGTCGCTGTAATCGTCACATTAGTATTTGCTACCGCCTTAGTCGGTGTCCCCGTTAAAGCACCATTTGGCGCAAGACTAAGCCCTTCTGGTAAACCAGTTGCTGTAAAAGTATATGGCGTGTTTCCACCAGTAGCCTGAATAACTGCGGAATATGGAGATCCAACAAAGCCATCAGCAAGAGATGCTGTAGTAATGACTAGCGGCTGGACAATACCCGGCCCCCATGCGCCGTCAGCACCGCTGCGGGGTATTGCTGCTAGTAATGCATCGCCGGTAGCTACCTCATAATCGACTTGTTTGAAATCCGCTTTATTATTGTCTGTATCTACGAAGTTGCTGCGGCGAATGGACTTTTTCTTCGATGTGCCTTCTGCTGAGCCCGTAGGGAATGCAGTCTCATATCCATCGATATTACTATCCTTATCATTGCTTCCTGTACCGACCATATCCACGTAGCCCTCTGGCTTTGATATAAAAGGATTAGGATCAGTCAGTAAAGTTTGATTGCTCATGAGAGCAACCTTCATCCCTTTGTTGTTAATAAAACGCTCCCAAGTAAGATCACTTTTGGCAGAGAGATTTACTTTAGGATTTGCAGCACCTGTAGAAGCTCCTGTTATAAGAAAAGAGGAATGCGCTTTAATCGTTCCGGTCAAATTTAGCATTTCCCAAGCCTTAGTAGCACCTGTCGTTACACCTGGGAGCGGTTCCGCATATTGCAGCGACCAACCAGCAAGATTGACATCACTATCCGTCGGATTATAAAGCTCAATAAAACCGTGAGATAAAAGTATTTCAGCATCCTTACTCAATCCACCGCCATATACTTGATTAATAACAATATGCGGGATCGCTACATTATAGGCGCTGTCTACTGCGTAAGGCGTCCCAGACAATGGCAAACCAGCAGCCATGACAGGTCCACCTGCCAGCACCATGCTGGCCGTAATTTCCGTAGCTAATAATAATGATATTAACCTTTTACTATAGATCTTCAAGTTTTACTCACTCCCATATCTATTATGTTAACTAGAATTGTAGAGAGTTTTTATTTCATAATGATTAATGTTCCATGAAGCTTTTGTAAAGTGCTTGGGGTTTGGTGGGGGTTGGTTATTGGTGGAGTGTTTGGTTATTGGTAGGGTGTTTGGTTCTAGATATAGCGTTTGGTTCTTGGCAAAGCGCATGGTTCTAGATAAAGCGGTTGGTTCTTGGCAACGTTCTTGGTTCTAGATATAGCGTTTGGTTCTTGGCAAAGCGCACGGTCTAGATAAAGCGTTTGATACTTGGCATAGCGCACGGTTCTAGATATAGCGGTTGCTTCTTGGCAAAGCGCATGGTTCTAGATAAAACGTTTGATAAAACGCATTGTAACTACTTGATTAAACACTTGGTAAACCAGTTGATTAAGTGCTTAGTAAGCATTTGATAAAATACTTGATAAACCATTCCAAACCTCGTCTAAGCACATGTTTTACTTTTTTAGTGTATGGGCAAACAAAACAGCCCGCTAAGAGCTTCCAGACGGGATGTTTTGTTTGATAAGTTTATTTTTCTTTACACATATAATATTTTCGACACTCAACATTGGAATACTGTTACGTTTTTTATGGTTAACCTTTAACCCTAACGGACTTGAAATCCGCTATTTCGAGAATTCAAGCTCATTACGTGGATCTAACGGACATAGGATGCGTTAATAGCTCAAAAAGTAGCCAAATTAAGCATCCTGAAACTAAATAAGAGATCCTATGTCCGTTAGTTCTACAAAAGGACGGAATTTCGGCAAATAAGGTATCTCATGTCCGTTAATTCTACACAAGGCTGGAAGCACCACTTATAAGACATCTAGATTCTGTTTGATACGATTATTTATGTTTACATAAATAATATTTTCGGCTCAACATTGGAGTCTGCTCATGCGCTGTTCATGTTCAGTCCTAACGGACATGAAATCCGCTATTTCGAGAATTTAAGCTCGTTACGTGGAACTAACGGACATAGGATGCGTTAATAGCTCGAAAAGTAGCCTAATCAAGCATTCTGAAGCTAAATAAGAGATCCTATGTCCGTTAGTTCTCTAAAAGGATGGAATTTCGGCAAATAAGGTATCTCATGTCCGTTACAGCTCTTACTTGGAAGTTTTAATTGTAGAGAACCCTCACAATTAGCTAAGAATACGTGCGCCTGTACCAATTCATCAAACCCCCACTTTATACCTTCAACTTCCGCTTTAGGTACTTGCCGCTAATATATGATAGTTCACTTTCTTAAGCGTTTTATATAACTTACTTCGCTGCATAAATAACGCTTCTAAGCCGCGCCATTCGAAATTTTTAATCATAACTTGATATTTCAAGAATAGGTTTAAATGTTTTAGGTTCACTGTCTTTGAAACTTAGATTAATGCTTTGCGTAGAAATATTTGTAAATAAAGAAAGAATGAGGTCATTACGAATATAAAACAATCCCTATATGCCCCAACCATTCTTGTGGCTCTGTTTTTTCTTAGCATGTATGAAGCAGGGGACGAGCTACATTGGAAAACATTATAGAGAAGATTTTAGTTTTGGGCTCTGCAATTGGGGTCATATATTTAATTAATTGGCTTACCAAAAAATAAGCTTTAAGTTTATTAGAATTCAAACGTGGTCACTATCGAATCGATATATCGAAGTGTAACTATATTTCTCCAATTCACCTAATGCCAATAAAGGAGAATGATTTAATGAGGCGCAGAACTCGTAATAATAAGGTAGATACTTTTTTTTACAGATTGGAAGTATTTTTTGAAGTATGGATATACCTCCCTCGGCTAATTTTCCGACTATACAAATGGATATTTGATTAGCTTACATACACTTGTTTAGTACAGGGAGTCTCTAAGACGCTTCCGACTAGAATGAAATAAATGTTATGTAAGACCTGGTAAGGCGGTACTAAGCGATATGTCTTTCATGGTGAGAAGGTGTGAATTACTATCCTCCCCTCTATGGGCTAGAGCAGGTTTCTAAGCAAGCGAGAGCTCCCTAATACCCGTTTGTATGATCTATGGCATAAAACGGCGAAGCTACTGCGAGAGAGCGGTTCAGAACTCAAACAAATAGAAGAATGGTTGCTTCATTCATGCGAAGATCGGAACTACAGCAGATATTTATATGCATGATTCTGAAATAACCAGCAGAGAGGCTTCTGATCGGTTTGTGTATCTTAACCCTCAAACAGTTAATTAAAATTTCGCACCATCTTCTGCACCATATTAGGTGCAAGAGGCACTTTTATTGCAATATATAAAAACAAAAAAATCCTTGCTGCGCAAGGCTTTCGGGTTTAAATAGTTGGAGCGGGTGATGGGAATCGAACCCACGCTATTAGCTTGGAAGGCTAAAGTTCTACCATTGAACTACACCCGCAAAGAAAAAAATTATGGTCGGGACGACACGATTTGAACATGCGACCCCCTGGTCCCAAACCAGGTGCTCTACCAAGCTGAGCTACGTCCCGAAGTGTAAATGAATTGCGTCTAATGTTGGGAAAATGGCGCGGCCTAAGAGATTCGAACTCCTGGCCTTTTGATTCGTAGTCAAACGCTCTATCCAGCTGAGCTAAGGCCGCACAATTTATGGAGCGGAAGACGGGAATCGAACCCGCGACCCTCGCCTTGGCAAGGCGATGCTCTACCGCTGAGCCACTTCCGCATGTATTTCTGTCGGCCGTTTGTTTCGTTTATCATCGCGGCGACAAGTAATAATATATCACCCCTGAAAACAAAAAGCAACTGTTTTTTAAAAAAAGTTTTAAATTATTTTAAATCCTTTAAAATACAATGTTCTAATATGGCTGCAAAACCTTATATGGCGCGGAAATATGTGCTTTTAGATTTCATAAATCMAATCATAAAAATCAGCTTAAATGACGTTATATCTTATTACCCGGTTTAATCCTTCCGATTGTTTAGCTCTAATGGATTACATTTTATAAATAACAAATATAAACGGTTCACTTCCCACCCACTCGCTTCTAAGCTCAATATACTACACAGGGCTTATCTAAAAGAACAAAAAACCGCATTTCCAAAGGAAACGCGGTTTACGGCATTCATATTAGTTACTATGCTCCAGCAGCAGCCAATGGTCTCTCTGACTGTGCACGGTTAATCAATGCCACTTTATCAGCAGCAGGCTGGCCGGCTAGTGCATATGGCAAGCAAAGAGGAACGCCTGTACGCGGATCAGGCACGATATCTGCCTCAATGTTAAACACTTCGCGCATAATATCCGGTGTCATAACTTCTGCAGGCGTACCTTCGCCTACAACGACACCCGTTTTAATTGCGATCATATGATGAGCGTAACGTGTCGCGTGATTCAAATCATGAACGACCATGACTACTGTGCGATTATTAGCTGCGTTGAGCTTTTGAAGCAAGTGAAGTACCTCAAGCTGATGTGCCATATCCAGGAAAGTTGTAGGCTCGTCAAGGAATAAAATATCAGTTTCCTGTGCAAGAGACATTGCAATCCATGCACGTTGACGTTGTCCGCCCGATAGATGATCAACCGGACGATCGGCAAAATCAGTCATACCTGTCGCTTCGATTGCCCACTGCACGATACTGCGGTCATCCTTAGTCATCGATCCGAAGCCCTTCTGGTATGGAAAACGACCATAAGAGACAAGCTCAGCTACTGTGAGTCCGTCCGGAGCGGTTGGATTTTGCGGCAAAATTGCCAATTGCTTCGCTACTTCCTTCGTCGATTGCTTATGGATGGACTTCCCGTCCAGAAGTACACTGCCCTTCGAGGGATTCATAATACGGGCCATTGTTTTCAAAATCGTTGATTTACCAGAGCCGTTAGCTCCTACTAGCGCCGTGATTTTCCCTTGAGGTATAGCAATGTTTAAATTCTCAACGATTAGACGGTCATCATAAGCAATATCAAGACTAGAGGTCGTTAAACGAATCATTGAACATGCACGCTCCTTCCGCTGCCTGAGGCAGACACCTTATCATTTTATATTTATATTTCAATAAGTAACGAATATTGATAACGATTATCATTTATTTTCTAATGATAATGTTTCTCATAAAAAAAGTCAATGATAATATAAATAGCATTTATTCATATCGATAAAAATAGAGCCGCATTTAAATAGAAAAGCCGCCCAACAGGTTGGGACGGCTAGCTTTTATCATTTTACATACGTTACCACTTTAGCTTCGTGCCAAATACGAGACCATTGCTTATTAGCCTTCCAGGCGTGGTTATGAGTTTTCCTTGCGCGTACATACCAGAGGATGCTCCTCCGTCCAAATTCATCGCCTGTTCAGCGCCAAGCTGAATCATGATTTGACTCCACTGTTTTATCGTTGCTTTGGAGACAGTAGCTATGACAACAGTCCCGTCCTTTTTGACAAGAATGCCGCTTCTGCCAGCTGCATCGGTCAATATTTTGGAGCTGCTAAACCCTTCACCAGCTGGATTAACTGCCGGTTTCCCATCCTTCACTAGTCTTGGTCCTGCACCAATGGCGGTATGAACGCGAGACCATGCAATCGGACTTTTCGAGAGGTTGGTCATTT
>NZ_JBFTSN010000118.1:0-16054 GCF_056400045.1 Paenibacillus sp. 01L418 | reverse complement strand
GTCTAGAACATGGTATTCCATGTTATAGACGGGGCTGCTTTTTTATGAGCTTTAGGTTTAAATCCATATTCATCAAGAATGGGTTTATTACCTTTTTCCAAGCTATTTCTAGCGATTATTAATTATTTTTCAATAAATCCATCGGAGTAAAATACTGCTCATTAGAAAGCTGAGCATAGCTGCGAACCAATAAAAAAACAAAATCTAAAAATAATACCAACACAAAATGTAAGCATTTTCGGATAGGCAATGAAAAGGACAAAAACGTATAAAGTTTGTCATAAGGCCTGATTTTATAGGGTGATATGATGAAATTGTAAAAAATTCATGACGCATCTTGTTTAAATTGGAGGGGATTCGTTTGAATAATATGCTTCTTGTGGATGAAGAGTCAGACATAGCAAAAGAAATGAAGAAGAACGAAGAGCATTCTGAATACTTTCGAATTTTGCAAGATCATTATCGAACAAGTATGCCTGTGCTTCAGGAATCATTTCTAGCATCGCTGCTTACCCGAAAACTGACAAGCCAGCAAATTGAAGAAAAATCAATGAATTATGATATTCAGCTGCGCGGCTCTCAGTATGTTGTAGCGCTCATCGCTCTTTATCCTACGGAAGAATCAAAAGAATACTCCTCTTCCTTGTTAAGACAGTCGCRTGGTGTGGATTATATGATTCAAGCTGTTTTGAATAGAACGCGAGAAGTATGGGACATCAATTCGCTTGGGAAAGTGTTTATTTATCAAGAAAGCATTGCTTTGCTGGCTATCGATAATGGACAGCACAAGGAGCATTGGTTTTCGATTATGCAAGCAGCACTGTCGGATGTTCTTGAGCAGATTGTGCAAGAGCTGAAGCTGAATGTCACGATTGGTGTTGGATCGCGTGTTTCAGATATTGCCGATGTACATCATTCTTACCGAGAAACGCTTATTGCACTAGACTATCGTCTTGTTATGGGGTCCAAGAAGGTTATCTATTTTCACAATATTGAAGATTATGAGAGTGAGCAACTTCGATTCGACGAACTGAAGGGGCAAGCTTTAAGGAACAGCTTGAAGATGGGGACGGCCGAAGAGCTTTCTGACGCAGTTGATACAATATTCGATGAACTGTTTGAAAGTAATTTTGCTTTGCAGGATATTCAAATCTATTTATTTGAGGTATTGACGGTAATATTGCGTACAGCGAAAGAGGCTGATATTGATCTTGATGGACTGTTAGGTACAAGTATTCAACTGCATGCAGAAATGTATAGATTGCCAGGTTTAAGAGAGGCAAAACGTTGGGTTTTTGATATATGCATTGAAATGATGAGGAAGATTTCCAGCCAGCGGAAGCATGTATATAAAGATATTGTCGAAGAAGCCATTCAGTATACGAAAGATCATTTTATGAATCCAGATTTATCCATTCAAGAGGTTTGCTCATTCCTACACATTAGTACAGGTTATTTCAGTCGTGTATTTAAAAAAGAAGTAAAACTAACCTATGGACAATATGTCATGCACATCCGGATAGAGGCTGTTAAGCAAATGCTGCGTCTTACAGAGCTTAAAGCTTCTGAGATTGCAGATCGCGTCGGGATAACCGATCCTAAATATTTGGGTTTTTGCTTTAAGAAGCATGTCGGGATTTCGCTAACGGAGTATCGGAGTAGAATTACAGAATCCCTAGTGAAATATGAGTGATTCATCGTTACACACCATATCAGATTTACAACAATAGATTAGAATTTCCAGACAAGACGTGAGAATTGTGGGTTCGAATAACAATCATTCTTCTACATAATAGGTCGAGAAGTTAAAAAATGAATTTGGGGGAATTTTGGATGAAAAAGAAATGGGTTCTTGCGTTACTGACAGGTATGATGTTGACGGCTGCAGCATGCAGCAACGATGGAGGAAATACAGAGGGAGAAAAAAAGGATAGCATACAGATCGGAGCAGCTATTTACAAATTTGATGATACCTTTATGACGGGTGTGCGCAATGCAATGCTGGAGTCAGCGAAAAACGGAGCGAAATTAGATGTTGTGGACAGCCAAAACTCGCAACCAACACAAAATGAGAAGGTGGATCTATTTATTTCGAAAAAGTACGATGCGCTTATTATTAATCCAGTTGATCGTACAGCTGCAGGCGTCATTATCGATAAAGCAAAAGAAGCTAATATGCCAGTCGTATTCTTAAATCGCGAGCCGATTGCGGAAGATATGGAAAAATGGGATAAGGTATACTACGTCGGTGCTAGAGCAGAGGATTCAGGAACGATTTCGGGGCAATTAATTAGCGATTATTGGAAAGAAAACCCAAGCGCGGATAAGAACGGTGACGGCAAGCTGCAATACGTGATGTTAACTGGTGAGCCAGGGCATCAAGACGCGGAGCTTCGTACAAAGTATTCTGTTGAGGCTATTGTGGACGCAGGCATAGAGGTTGAAGAGCTTGCTAAAGATACAGCGATGTGGGACCGAGTCAAAGGGCAAGAAAAAATGCAAGCATTTCTAGCATCAAATGGAGATAAAATCGAAGCAGTTCTTTCTAATAATGATGATATGGCGCTTGGCGCGATTGAAGCGTTGAAAGCATCGGGTTACTTCAAAGGTGATAAGTATATTCCGGTTGTTGGTGTAGATGCAACAGCTCCTGCTATTCAAGCCTTGAAGGACGGAACCATGCTGGGTACGGTGCTGAATGACGCGAAAAACCAAGGAGCAGCATCTGTTGCGATTGCTACTGCGCTTTCCAAAGGGGAGACGCCAACAAAAGAAAATATTGGTTTTGAAATCACAGATGATAAATATGTATGGATCGCTTACAAGAAAATCACAAATGCGAACATTGCAGACGCGGAATAATGAAATAAAGATGAGGGAAAGCGGTATCCCGCTGTTTCCTCCTAACTTATTTATTGGTTTTTGATGGGAGGATATGAAATGGAGCAGCATTATGTTCTGGAAATGCGAGGAATTTCGAAGGGCTTTCCAGGGGTACAAGCGCTCAGCAACGCAACAATAAAGGTGAAACCAGGAACTGTACATGCTCTTATGGGTGAAAACGGGGCTGGGAAATCAACGCTAATGAAGTGCTTGTTCGGCATATATAGACCGGATGAAGGTGAGATTTTTATAAATGGTCATAAAACAACGATTCATAACTCTAAAGAGGCACTGAAAAATGGAATTTCCATGATTCATCAAGAGCTTCATCCCGTACCGCATCGTAATGTAATGGAAAATATTTGGCTTGGTCGGTTTCCGGAAATAGGTTTTGGTCCGATTAAGTTTATTCATGAAAAGAAAATGTACGAAGACACATTGCATTTATTCAAAGATCTTGAGGTCGATATAGATCCTCGAGTGCGCACGGGGACGCTGTCTGTTTCAAAAATTCAAACGCTGGAAATTGCGAAAGCGGTTTCTTTTCACTCAAAGCTCATCGTAATGGATGAGCCAACATCCTCTTTGACTGGCAACGAGGTTGAACAGCTATTCAACATTATCAATAGTTTGCGTAAACGCGGTGTATCTATTATTTATATTTCTCACAAAATGGAAGAAATCTTGCGCATCTCTGATGAAGTGACGATCATGCGTGATGGTCATTATGTTGGAACTTGGCCTTCAAGTGAGCTAACGACAGACCTCATTATTACAAGAATGGTCGGTCGTGATTTGAAAGAACGCTTTCCTGCACGAAAGAATATGCCTGGCGGCACAATGATGAAGGTGGAAGGTCTATCGTCGCCTAATCCCAAGTCGTTTCAGGATATTAGCTTTGAGCTGAAGAAAGGGGAAATTCTCGGCTTAGGTGGCTTGGTTGGCGCTCAACGAACAGAGCTGATTGAAGCCTTGTTTGGACTACGGAGCGTAGTTTCCGGAAAAATCTCCATAAACGGGAAGCCAGTGAATTTAAAAACACCTTCTGAAGCGAAAAAGAATAAAATTGCGCTTCTAACCGAAGAAAGGCGAGTAACAGGGATTTTTCCAGTGTTATCGGTTTATGAGAACACGATTATCGCGAATTTGTCTCGTTACCAAAATAAATTTGGGCTGTTGAATGAAAGAAAAGGACGAGTTGACGCGGCGGATAATGTTGAAAAGTTTGGAACAAAGACACCGTCTGTTCATCAACAAATTCGTTATTTATCAGGGGGAAATCAGCAGAAAGTACTCTTGGCAAGATGGCTGCTTACAGAACCAGATATATTGCTGCTTGATGAGCCTACTCGTGGTATTGATGTTGGCGCTAAATTTGAAATTTATACGATAATTACCGAGCTTGCGAAGCAAGGGAAAAGCATTATTATGATCTCCTCGGAAATGCCTGAACTGCTTGGGATGTCTGACAGAATTATGGTCATGAGCGAAGGCAAATTGACAGGCATTGTGGAGGGCAAGTCAGTAACAGAGCAAGAAATTATGCGCCTAGCTGCGCAGCAACGTTCGGTCGTATCAGGGGGTAAACGTAATGAACACGCAATTACTGTTTAAAGTGAAAGACTATTTAATGCAACGAGCGATTTTCGTGGTGTTGATTTTGATTGTAATTGGCATCGCGGTGGCAGATCCTAACTTTCTAGCCTTTTCTACGCTTAGAGATATATTGCAGCAGTCTTCGACTAAGCTAATTATTGCAATTGGTGCGGCATTTATTCTTATTACAGGCGGTACAGATTTGTCATCTGGACGAGTTGTTGGGCTAACGGCAGTTATTTCGGCATCGATGCTGCAAATAGATACGTATGCCAACCGATTTTACCCGGACTTGCCGCAGCTTTGGGTAATAGCTCCGATTTTAATAGGCATTATAGTTGGTTTGCTTGTTGGATTAATAAACGGTTTTATCGTAGCAAAACTTCATGTTCCACCTTTTATTGCTACGTTAGGAACAATGGTAGGAATCTACGGTATCAATAGCCTTTATTTCGATATGAAGCCGAATCAATCGCAGCCGATTGGCGGTCTTCGAGATGATTTTAAAGTGTGGGGTTCGGGATATATCGATCTTGGAGGCGGCTATACGATCCCGTATATTGTGCTTATTGCGCTCGCTGTAGCACTTATCTGTTGGGTCGTATTTAATAAGGCTCGACTGGGAAAAAACATGTATGCAATTGGAGGAAACGTCCATGCGGCACATGTTTCCGGCATTAATGTCGCTCGAAATCTGATTTATATTTATGCCATTTCGGGAGCGTTGTATGGTCTTGCTGGTGTACTTGAAGCAGCCCGAACAGGAGGAGCTACGAATAACTACGGAAACATGTATGAATTAGATGCCATTGCGGCATGCGTAGTTGGCGGGGTGTCAACTGCTGGCGGGGTGGGCAAAATCCAAGGCGTAGCAGCAGGCGTATTAATCTTTGGTGTTATTAACTACGGATTAACGTATATCGGTGTTAGTCCCTATTATCAATTAATTATTAAGGGACTCATTATAGTTGCAGCCGTAGCTTTTGATATTCGAAAATATATGGCAAAAAAATAGTTTGTACATTCAACGTATTAAAAAGGAGGTGATGAATGTATTGCTTATTGGCAAGTACATGATGATTCAAAGGAATGTTTATCACATGCAGCCTTGGCGATTGCCATGGCTATTAAAGGCATACATTCCTTTAGGTAACAGAGGATTTATAAAAAAAGTGTTGCTTTAGGATGCTACTATTTTTGGGAGGGTTGAAATTGGGTATTAAAAAACGTGCAAAAAAAATGTTGGTGTCCTGCTTGGCATTTTCGCTAGTAGGATCGATGTTCGTTGGTTTGCCGAATGCTGTCTCGGCAGCACCAAGTGCAACTGAAATTAAGTTAAGTCCAGACAAGATGAAGAAAGTATGGGATGGTTGGGGAACTTCATTAATATGGTTTGCTAATGCTACTGGCGGCTGGGAAAGCGAGCAAGCGAAAAATGATTTGGTGGATGCATTATATGGCAAAGAGGGACTTAATTATAATATTGCCCGCTACAACATTGGCGGTGGCGATGATCCGACTCACAATCATATGCGTGAAGGCGCTGATATTCAAGGCTTTTCAACGGAAGAGGGTCATTTTGATATTAATCGTGATGAAAAACAGCGTTGGTGGTTGCAGGAAGCATTGAAACGTAAACCAGAACTAATTATGGAAGCGTTTTCCAATTCTGCGCCATACTATATGACCCACAGTGGTTGTACTGCTGGTAATCATAATGCTTGGGAGAATAACTTAAAAGAAGATTATTATGATGATTTCGCGGAATATTTAGCAGAGGTAGTCAAACATTATAATGATGATTTTGGAATAGAGTTCGATACTCTTTCACCAATTAACGAGCCCAATACAAATTACTGGGGTGCTTTCAATCGTCAGGAAGGCTCGCATTGGGATCCTTGGGCGCAGTCATGGATTATTTGGGAAGCTCGACAAAAGCTGAATGAAAAAGGATTGAATAATGTTGGCATTTCAGCAATGGAAGAATCCGTAATCGATACTTTCCTGGAAAATTGGAGCCATTATAATGACGATGCAAAAAACAGCATTTCTCAAATGAACGTTCATGCTTATGGAGGTTCAAAAAGATATGAGGTTCGTCAGCTTGCCGAACAGGAAAATAAAAAGCTATGGATGTCAGAAGTTGATTTAGGACCAGGCGGTATTGCTCATAATCATGATGATATCGAACCAGCATTAGCGCTGGCTGATCAAATTATGGTGGATATTAAATGGTTTGAACCGCAGGCATGGGTAATTTGGCAAGCTATTGAAAGCGAACAAAATATGCAATCAGACAAGGAGAATATGAACTGGGGTCTGATTCATGCTGATTTTGATACTGAACAATGGTGGTATACGAAAAAATATTACGCGATGGCGCAATTTAGTAAATTCATTCCGCAAGGCTCGAAATTTTTTGAGAATAGCGACGCTGATGGAAAGACACTAACGGCTTATAACGAAGGGACGGGGGAAACGGTTATCGTTTATCGTAACCCGGATCAAGGCAGCAGACAATTGTCATTTGATCTTTCCAAGTTTGCAAAGCCGGGAAGTGAAGTATCCACTTATGTGACAACATCAGAAAAAGATTTACAGGAAGGTAAATTAGAAGTTTTAGGAACTAAGCTTTATGCAAATGTGGAAGGAAAATCAATTACAACTTTTGTAATCAAAAATGCTCAGTACGTCGAAGGCCAAGAAGCAGACGTTACACAGATATTAAATGATTTAAAGGTAAGTATTGAACAACATAAAGCAACCTTGAATGAAGATAACCCGGATATTGAAGAGTTGGAAGCGCTAATTACAAAAGCTGACGATGCTCTTCAATCTGGCAGCAATGAACAAATTTCTGATGCAATTGTTGAAATCAGCCTCAAATTCAAGGCAATGTTGTCTGATGGTGTTATAGGTGTTATACCACAACAGTTGATGAGGGCTTCGGCGAGCAGCGCACAAACTGGAGAAGGTCCGGAGCTTACCATAGACGGTGATGTAAATACAAAATGGCATACGCCATGGGGCGATGGCTATCAAGATCCACCGCACTCTATTACTTATGAATTAGACAAACTGTACAAAGGCATTAACAAACTGGAATATACACCAAGACAAGACACAGATACGAATGGTACAGTTACTAAGTTTGAAATTGAAGCAAGTATTGACGGTGTGAATTTTAATAAAATTGCAGAAGGAACATGGGATGCTAACAAAGCAATAAAAACAGCAACCTTTACTCCCGTCGATGCGACTCATATTAAATTCAAAGCACTAGCATCGCAAAGTGATACTGGCACACAGTTTGCATCTGCTGCTGAAATCAATTTGTACAGGGATTCAAATTTTAAACTAAATTCAGAGCAACTTGCAAAAGCAATAACAGATGCTGAACAATTTATTGCAACTTCGAATAAAGATGAAAATCTATTAGAGCTTTTGAAACAATATGTTGAAGCTGGCAATGCATTAATGAGATCGGATTCATCCACGCAAGAAGAAATGAATCGTACGACTAATCAAATTAATGATGAAATGGTTAATTTGCAGAGAGATAGTTTCCTAGTTGAAGGGATCACAGTAAAATACGCCCCAGAAGCACACTGGAGCACACCTGTAGAAAGCATGTTAGATGGTAATCGAGATACATTTTATGAAACGAATTGGGAAGATTGGGGCCGTAAATACCTAGCAGGCGACTATATCGTTCTTGACTTGAATAAAAGCAGAAAAGATATAAGTCAAATCCTCTACACACCGAGACAAGGTAAAGATAAAGAAAACGGTCGTATTAGACAATTCAAAATTTATACAAGCGATAAAGATTTGTCAAACGTTGAATTAACAGGTACACAAAGTGAATTGGATCAACATTTTGAGTTGGCAGCCGTCGGCGGTCTTGATACAGGAAAAGATTATGATCAATCCGCAACCTTCCCCTCAAAAAATGCACGTTATGTAGCTATTCAAGTTATCAAAACTGGCGGCAACAGCTCTACTTTATCGATTGGCGATTTGGCTGTTTATCAAAAAAATGTTGCGGACATTGATACGAGTATAGTTCAAATTGCTAAGGAAAAGTTGGTCACTCTTTACGAAGATATGGTTCCATATGTAAGAAATATTATGGACAATTATTTAAATGAACTCGAAGATACAGAGCATCTAACGTTAGAATCACTAGAACATTATAATTACTGGCTTAATGAATATTATAATTTCTATTCTAATCTTGGTCATGTAAGCTCCATCAAAAATGGTGAAGTGTGGCTAGATACTGACGGTGTGCCAATTCAGGCGCATGGCGGAGGTATTATATATGACGAAAACACTAAAAAATACTATTGGTACGGAGAAGATAAAACGGAATCGAACATGGGTGCTGGTTATGTTCCGATGACAGGTGTACATGCTTACTCATCTACTGACCTTTATAATTGGAAAAATGAAGGTGTTGTATTGCCGGTATTTAATAATCCGTCTCTTGGTGATCGAACATACGATGGATTGACGGATGCTTCTAACATTCCAATGTATATTCATGAAGATGATGAATCATATAAGGAATCGGGAGTAGGATTCGAATCTTGGCGACAAGAACAAAATTATGGGAAGCTTGATGATTGGAATTTCATTCCGGAAAATGGAGTGGAAAAACGTTTTTATAATTTCGCTGGTAACATGAAATCACCAGTTCAAACACTTAAAAAACATAATACACGGGAACAAATTGCTGATTTGAATGCACTATATAAAGATACTTCTATCGAAGAGAAACAAAGATTATACGGGCTGTTCAATTGGGATAAAGTTGTGGAACGACCAAAAGTTGTTTACAACGAGAAATATGATAATTATGTCATGTGGTGGCATCATGACGGTCCAATGTCGGGTAAATATTGGACAGCATCAGGTGGTGTAGCTGTAAGTAAATCACCGATAGGTCCGTTTAAAGTGCTTGATATTGAGAGAATGCCAAATGATGGATGGGATCCTGACAAAAGGGGTGAAGGAGATGGTATGCTCCGCGATATGACCCTTTATGTTGATGAGGATAAAACAGCATATTTGATCTATTCATCCGAAGGAAATGGGACAACCATCGTTCTAAAACTGGATGATACTTATACACAACCAGCTCGTGAGGAACATGGAAATGCGATTTGGGCGAAAGCTCATAGCAATGGTAGAGAAGCTCCAACATTATTTAAACAAGATGATACGTATTATTCAATAACATCTGGTTTAACAGGCTGGAACCCAAATCCTGCTAAATATCATATTACAGGACATCCATTAACATGGTGGTGGGAAGATAAAGGCGATCCATTCTGGGATGATTGGAAAGGAACTACTCATGAGAGTCAAAGTACTTTTGTACTGCCATACAGAGATAAAAACGGAAATATTGTAAGAGATAAATTTATCTTTATGGCAGATCGTTGGAATCCTGGAAACTTGAGTGACTCCAGATACATTTGGTCCCCAATACACTTGGACAGTGAGAATAAACGCATTTCAATGAATTGGCAATCGGAATGGGATTACTCACAATTTGGAGAAGCGCAAATAGAAAAGTACACTGTAACATTCAATAGTAATGGTGGTAGTGGTGTARCTAGCATTGAAGCAAACCCTGATTCACCGATTTCTGAACCAGCAGCGCCGATAAAAGAAGGTTACATCTTCATCGGCTGGTACAAAGATGAAGCATTGATGGAACAATGGAATTTTGCAACGGATAAAGTAGCAGAACAAGATATCACCTTATATGCGAAGTGGGAATCTGAATCTACGAATGTATTGGTAGAATCGATCAGCCTGACTAGCGCGGTTGGCAATGCAGCAATAGATGTGAAAGGCGGCAGCCTGAAGTTGACGGCAGAGCTATTGCCAACCAATGCTTCTAACAAAATGGTTGCTTGGACTGTCTATGAGGAAGATGGCGTAACGGCAACGGACAAAGCAACGATCGATCAAAACGGAATGTTGACTGCCGTGAAGGACGGCTCTGTAAAAGTAGTCGCAACCGCGACGGACGGCTCAGAGGTTCGAGGTGAGATAACGATTGTCATCACGAATCAATCTGAAGTTGAAGATATTTCAGTTACTTTTAATAGTAACGGCGGCAGCGAAGTAGCAAGTATTAAAGCCAAACCAGACTCCGTACTTACAGAGCCAACAGCACCAACAAAAGCAGACTACGTGTTCGTTGGTTGGTACAAAGATGAAGCATTGATGGAACAATGGAATTTTGCAACGGATAAAGTAGCAGAACAAGATATCACCTTATATGCGAAGTGGGAGTCTGAATCTACGAATTTGTTGGTAGAATCGATCAGCCTGACTAGCGCAAGTGGCAAAGCGGCAATTGATGTGAAGGGCGGCAGCCTGAAGTTGACGGCAGAGCTATTGCCAACGAACGCTTCCAATAAGAAGGTAGCTTGGACTGTCTATGAGTCAGATGGCGTAACAGCAACGAACAAAGCAACGATCGATCAAAATGGATTGTTGACTGCCGTGAAGGACGGAGCTGTAAAAGTAGTCGCAACTGCAACGGACGGATCAGAGGTTCGAGTTGAAAAAGCGGTTAATATTACTAATCAAACTTCCGACGGAGGAAACAACGGAGGTAGCGGTGGTGGTATAACAGAACCAGCCCGTGAAAACCCAGCTTTATACGAGCCGAAGAAATCTGAGCTAACGATTGATTCCGCACTAAATAGCGTGACAGCTTCGCTTGATCGCAATCAACTTGCCAAAAAGGCAGCGGAGTTTTTAAAAGCAGAACAAGCCGATACCATTCTAACGATTGATGTTCCTGAAAATCACACACGATATGAAGTGAGAATTCCATTGGACGCTTTGAGCGGATTAGCTGCGAACAAGCCGGATTCGATCGTATCGATCCGCAGCAAGTTTGGAAGCTATGAATGGCCGGTGTCTATGTTAAACAGCAAGGATATGAAAGGTAAAGTAGATGCCGATGCTGTATTAATTGTAAGCATGGTGAAAGCGAACGAGGATAAGTTGCAGCAATTGGATGCAGCCCTATCCGGCAATGGAATGAAGCGTATAAGCGACATTATCGACTATAAAGCAACGCTGAAAACGAAAGATGCGGAATACGATAATCATTCCATCGATTATATTGAGCGTACTTTAACCGTAGACAAAGTAATTCGCAATTTAAATGAAGCAACGGTCGTATCATATGATCCTGAAACGGGAGCCATTCGATTTGTACCAGCGGTGTTTACCGTTATGGATGGCAAGACTGTAGCAACGATCAAGCATTACTCGAATGGCATGTATGTCATCATTGAAGGCAATAAAACATTCAAAGATATGCGCGGACACTGGGCACAGAAGGATGTAGAAACACTCGCGTCTAAGCTGATCGTAAATGGGAAAACGAATCAAGTTTATGATCCGGAAGGGAAAGTGACCCGTGCAGAATTCGCATCGCTGCTAGTAAGAAGCTTGGGCTTGAATAATAATGGTGCTGATCAGGTRTTTGACGATGTAGCAACTGCTAAATGGTATGCCGCAGATGTAAGTACAGCGGTTCAGCACGGGTTAGTACAAGGAGTAGGCAACAACAAGTTCAATCCTGACGCATTCATCACTAGAGAGCAAATGGCTGTTATGATTATGAAAGCTGTTCATCTCGTTCAAGGAGATACAAGCGTTGGATCGAATTCATCAAGCATTTCGTTAGCTGCTTTTGCTGATCAAGACCAGCTATCGGGCTTTGCCCGTGAAGCAGTTCAAGCCGTAATAAATGCAGGTATTATGAATGGCAAATCGGAAACCACGATTGCGCCAAAAGATACAGCAAGCCGTGCTCAGACAGCTGTCATGCTGAAGCGAGCATTGAGCTTTGTTAAGCTGATTAATTCGTAATCAATAAAGAATGACACGTAGTCAGCTCATCATGTGAGCTGACTACGTGTTTTTAACCAAACGTATGAGAAGATAGAGCTCAATTTGCAGACTGATTAAGGTGTGTTGTTAATAAATGGTTATTCGCATATCACTGATTGTAAGCGATGTCAAAAATAGCATCGAAGAAAATGATGCGTGTTTGGCAATAACCTCATGAACGATAAAGATTGGCCAGTCTACTACTCGCTACACTCCTAACAATTGTACTTATATACATTAAATTACCATTATATTCATTAAATATCTCGTATGATGTGTACAATTATACATGTAGTGGATACAAGCATACATGGATGAATCTGTGAAATTCCTCTACACTTATAACAATTACCAAGAGTAGAGGAGTGTATTTGAATGAAAGACCAAAAATGAATTACCCTGGTAATTTTCAGTTTTTTTTAGATTGAAATCAAATCGTAGCGTATTAATTATAGGTTGAAAAGCTGCAAGGGGGCAGAAATGAAACCAATATATAAGATTATGATTGTAGATGACGAAATGCTTGTTAGACAAGGAATTAAGCACCTTCTAGATTGGGAACAGGAGGGATACCGAATTGTCGCTGAGGCTTCGAATGGTCTTGAAGCTTTGGATTTGGTTGATGAGGTCAACCCTCATGTCATACTAACAGACATCGTGATGCCAGTTATGGACGGTGAGGAATTTGTTAAGCGGGTGAAGGAGAAGTACCCTCATATTGAGGTAATCGTCTTAAGCAGCTTCAGTGAATACGGCTACGTTCGCTCCACATTTCAGAGCGGAGTAGCGGACTATATCCTAAAGCCGAAGTTGGAAGCCGAATACCTGTTATCAATCTTAAACAAAACAACTGCCAAAATGGTTGGGACGCAGATGGGCGATCAAGGAATTGATATGGAGGAAAAACAGCTTACACGAATAATCGAGAAGCTAATGAGCGGATACGAGGCTTCGCAAGAACCTGGGTTGGTGCATTCGAAGTTTCCATACAGACGTTATGCATTTTTCGGTACGGACATGAACCATATTAAAGATTCTGATGAAAAGGTGACTTTCGCAAGCCAAATAGATAGAGGGCTGCGTAAGCTCAGCAAGGACAAAGCAGCCTATATGCAGCTAAAGTTTGACAACGATTCTATTCTTTTCTTAATTAATGTGAATCCAGAGCAATGGGTCGAAATGCTTATGGAGCTCAGGTGCCTCGTCACAGAAATGACAGAGATTAAGAGCGGTACCCAATTCGTTCTTAGTCAAAGCTTCGAGGATTTTAACCGCCTTGGAGAGATTTATCGGAACAATCACTTGAAGCTTACAAGATATAGCTTTTACCTGCCGACACGAAGCCTGATTGAAAATGATCATTTACCGGGACTCTCGGATGCGTATCAAGAATATGACATGGCAGAATTATCGGAACAGCTGCGACGAAAGCAATTCCAGAAGGCGTTTACGAGCTTTCTGGAATTTGTGCATCTGTGGTCAAAGGACTATCGCACCGAAATTTTTGAATTCAAATCGTTTTTGGGGAACTTCATATTTAACGTGACGACAACACTTGGGAAAATGAAGTATGAAACCCCTGGGGGAGAAGACGCTAAATATGACTACTTCCGAAAAATTGATGAAGCTAGGTATGCTAAAGACGCAATTGCTCTAGCTGAAGCGTTCATACATGAGGCAGAACATGTGATTCGCAAGGCGAACTCATTATTTAATCCAAATATATCTAATCTGCTTGAATATATTCATGAGCATTACGCTGATCCGATCACGCTGACCGGAGTGGCGAGGCAGTTTCATTTCAACGCTTCGTATCTGTCTAGTTTTTTCGCTACTCATAATGAGGAAGGTTTCAGTGAATACCTGAACAAAGTCCGGCTGGAAAAAGCGATGGAGCTTCTCTTGACGACGGGAGAATCGATATCCGAAATCAGTGCAAATGTAGGCTATTCGGACCAGAGCTATTTCACAAAGGTGTTTAAAAAGCATACCGGCATATCGCCAAGCCAGTATCGGAAACAATTCTCGGAGGAGATAAAGGAGTCATGATAAGAAATGCTGCATTAAAGCTGAAAAAACAGGGCTTGTTCCTCAAGTTGTTTCTCGTCACGCTCATTAGCATCGTTACCGTATCGCTAATAACCCTGGCTATAACGATCAGCATGTCGGAAAAATTATTTTTTCAAACGTTCAGCATTACTAACAGCAAGCTGCTGAACCAGATGAAGACCAACCTTGAGTCTTACAACTACACGGTAGCTACTGGAGCAGCGATGATAGCTCAAAATGCCTCCATCCGAAACTATTTATCTGGGCAAGAGACGGATGCAGTATCACTTGCCACCGAAACATACCATATGACAGAAGGCATGAAGGCGATTCGGTCCAACTTCAGCGCTTATGACGTTGGGATTATGATCATAGGCGTGAATGGTCGGAGTTATTCAACAGATGCTTATTATTGGTCCACTTTCGCCGAGGAAATGAAACATCACACCGTTACGAACGCAACAAATGAGCAATCTGCGCAAATCCTGTATCAGCTCTATCCAGCTGGTGACAACAAAGGCATTGCGAAAGAGCAAGTGCTTGTGGCTTCCAAAGCTTTATTTGATCAACAGACAAGTAGTTTTTACGGCACCTTGTATGTTGCGATTCGTGATCGCAATTTCAGATCTTTTTATGCTAACTTTACGAGTGAAGGCAATGACGTGTTGTTGATAAATAAAAACGGATTGATAGTGTCCAGCAATCGGAGCGAGCGGATTGGGCTAATGGATAAGCCGTTATATACAGAAGTAGCAGCTCAGCAGCTCGGAGAAGAAGATGAAGGATCCGCCTATGTCATGGGTAATGAACGAATTGTGTTTTCTGAATATTTGCCGGAGTTTGATTTTTATCTGGTAAATCTAATTGACAAGAAAGCCGTGACCGGACAGATGGTGAATGCTGAAGCGGTGACGTTGACAATTATGGTCATCGTGGCGATTTCCCTTATTATCGTATTTTTAATTACCCGAAAAATGACGAAGTCCCTGCGTGTACTCGTTAAACAGATGTCGCATATTCCAACGAGTGGATTCGATAATCATATCGATATCGCTACTAGCAGTTATGAAGTTAAAGAGCTGGGCAACGCTTTTAATTATATGCTTGATGCACTGCATGATTATGTAGATCGGCTGTTGGAAACCCAAAAGCAAGTGCGTAATGCAGAGCTGGCCGCACTTCAAATGCAAATCAATCCGCACTTTCTATACAATACGCTGGCATCAATAAAGTTTTTGGTGTTGCAAGGTAATAAGGAAAAAGCAGCAGGTACGATTAATGCACTTATCTCTCTCCTGCAAAATACAGTTAGTGATGTAGAGTCCACTATTCCTGTTTGTCAGGAACTGGAGACAATGAAGCATTATGTCTATATCAATCATGTACGGTACAGTGAGAAGATACGCGTGAATTATTTTGTGGAGCCTGACAGCTTGGATTACCACATACCGAAGCTCATTCTCCAGCCTTTTATCGAAAACGCATTCTTTCACGGATTCAACATAAAAGAACAAGGAAGTATTTTGATCATGATAGCCGTGAACGAGGACCAACTAGTATGCGAGGTCGTGGATAACGGAGACGGTATGGATAT
>NZ_JBFTSN010000117.1:0-16090 GCF_056400045.1 Paenibacillus sp. 01L418 | reverse complement strand
AAGCAGAGCTCTATATTATGAACGAGAGCGGCGATCTCATTGGCTCTTCGACTAATAATCCCGATTTTGAACAAATATATGCCCAGACTAGAACGAATCAGGATCACAAAGTCATCGATTTTCAAATGAACGGCATCAATTACTTGTACCAGTCTCTCCCGATCAAAAGCTTGGGTTGGAAGTTCGTTGCATTAATTAATGAGGATAAGCTGGTGGGAAAGGCATCAATCATTCAGTATATCGTGATTTCGGCTATAGCGATCATGGTTCTAATCGTCATCTGGGTCGCGATCTCCTTTAATATTCGTTTAACCCATCCCATTACTAAGATGGCTGATATTTTCGATAGCGCAGCGAGCGGTGACCTGGATGCCAGGTTGAGATTCGGCTATAAGAATGAAATTACTATTATTCAGGACCACTATAACAATATGATGAATGAAATCAAGAAGCTTACGGACAATCTGCTGCAATCACAGCAGCAGCTCTATGAAACAGAAATGGAGAAACGAATGTTTCAGTTAAATGGGCTCCAAAGCCAAATTAATTCTCATTTTTTGTATAACGTGCTTCACTCTATAAGAGGCATGGCCTTGTCCAACGCAAAGAGGGAGGTAGCTGTCGCAATTGACAATCTCGTCTCTTATTTCCGCTACATTACACGTACGGATGAATTTGTTCTTCTGCACAAAGAGCTGGAGCACCTGGAGCGATACATAGATATTCAAAAAATAAGATTTGGAGAACGGCTGCAGTTTAAAGTAATCATAGATCAGGGTCTCGGAGCCCGTTCGATCGTGAAGCTCATTCTTCAGCCGCTTGTGGAAAACGCCTTATTTCATGGTCTCGAAGGAAAGACAGGGCGATGGATCATTCACATCCATGCGACTATCAAAGAGGAGAATCAATTGCTAATCAAGGTGATGGATAACGGAGTCGGAATGAGTGAGGAACGCTTGATGCACATGCGGCAAGAGTTTGAAAGCATGAATAAGAACTCATCCGAAACCGCAGGGCTGGGACAAGGAATCGGGCTCGTCAATATTCATAAAAGAATTCAAATCTATTATGGCAAGCCCTATGGACTATCCATCAAGAGTTGGAAAAATAGGGGGACGGTTGTGACGGTCAGCGTACCGCTTAAAGCGAAAGGGTGAGTAAACGATGTACAAGTTGATCCTCGTTGATGATGAGCCGTGGATATTGAAGGATATGGAACAAATTGTGGATTGGGAAGCACTCGGCTTTCAAATTGTAGCGAAATTAAACGACGTACATATGGCTGAAAGCCTATTGAAGCGGCAATCGATCGATATCGTGATCAGCGATATTCGTATGCCAGGGAAAAGTGGCTTGGATTTATTGTCTTTCGTGAACCATGTTTCTCCCCATACGCTGGTGGTGTTCATGAGCGCATACAGTGAATTCAGCTACGCGAAACAAGCGCTGGAGCTGGGCTGCTTTGCCTATCTGCTTAAACCTGTCAACGAACAGGAATTGCGGGATACGTTAAATAATTGCAGCAATCGGTTAGCTAAACGTGATCGGGATCAGCGCGTACTTCAAACCTACCACAACTCCATGCTGTTTTTGGAAATGATCGAGAAGGGATTAACCGTACAACAAGTATCCAAGTTGTTAAAAGGTTTGGGAGTTGAAATGGGAACCRGAGCAGGAGCAGGATATGCCTTTGCTATCGTTAAAAGCAAAACAGCCATATCGGAGCAATCCTTGCTGAGTTCGGATCGATTGCTGCAAGAGCATGGTGTTGCTTTATTCCGTGCCATGGCGAGTCCACTCAAATGGACGTATTTATTAAGCCGTTCTGACATGGATTCGAATACGTTTAAGTCATTATATAAACACATACTAACCATGGCCGCAGAGTTTCAATGGGATGTAGGAATAAGTCTGTCGAACGACTCCGACAGTCAAATCGCAAAATATTACAACCAAGCGAATATGATGGCTGAAACCTCGAGCTTGAACCGCAGGATAGGCGTTTACCGCTATAGGCCGAGAGTAAACGCGGCATTGCCGTCTATCATGGAGCGGATAGGCAAAGCAACAAAGCTTGAGCATCTGGAAGCGGCGTTATTCGATTTACATAGAGGAATCGCCAAAGATCAAATTCATTTAAGTGGGCTAGTTGAAATCTATAATTTTTTTGTCGTGGTGATCAAGAACTTCTCTTCGTCGACCCAATCATTTGCTGAGGACTCTATTACCGTTCAAGATCTGGTCCTCCACTATGGCAATCCCCATGATTTGCTTGTACAAATGAGAATGTTAATTGACGAGCATAAGAAGAAACCGTCGGAGTTAACAACATTTCCAATCGTTGAGGAGATTATCAAGGACATCGAACGACGATATGCGCACAAACTATCTCTCAAAGAGTTTGCCCAGCAGTACTTTATTAGCCCAAACTATTTGAGTCATCTGTTTAAACAGGAGAAGGGTCAAAGCTTTATCCATTTCCTCATTCAGAAAAGGCTTGATGCGGCTATTACGCTATTGAAAGAGGATATATCACTATATGATGTCGGAAAGTTAGTTGGATATGAAGATTATGCCCATTTCAGCAAGCTATTCAAGAAACATCTAGGTCAATCGCCGCTAGAGTACAAACAGCGCATTGACAATAAAAACATCGTCCACAAGAAACCACAACCAAATCTCTTTGATTAATACATAGAAATGCCTTCGAGCCCGTGTCACAATGAGAACCATCAATCAAGAATAGAGGGTGAATGAAAAGTGACAAGGGCCTATGGTATGGAGATGGATACGATGGAAGTGCTGAGTTGGATTAGAATTTATGAAAATGGAATTTATTTAGAGATACAGATTGCCGAATGCGGAGATGTCCGTCTGGTTCATTTGTCTCCCTTCCCAGCGAATGAAGATGTACGAGGAACAGAGGAGGTACGAGGAACGCGCCGAATCGTCGAACTGCAAGTGACGGGTGAAGATCGGAACGATCATCATGCGTCTAAATACACAGGGACAATGCCGGGAGGTAGGCTGAAGTACGATTGCCACAGAGATTTCTATAACGAAAGTGGAAGAAAACTTGAAGTGGTTATGGAAGATAGGGGTATGTGGGTGACGGTTCAMTATCAATTTTATAACGATATCCCTGTCATCCGAGCTTGGACGGAGGTCGTCAATCAGAGTTTGAATTCCATTCCGATGGAATACGTCTCCTCGTTTACAGTGACAGGTATCTCGGGCGGAAGCCGCGGGTCATGGGAAACCAAAAGTCGACTTCATATTGCACATAATGCTTGGCACGGAGAGCTGCAGTGGAGAAGTTATAGGCTATCCGAGCTAGGTTTAACGAAAGTAAACGATTTTTCGATCAAAAGACTTTCGTACAACAATTCGGGAACCTGGTCTTCCGCCGATCTTCATCCGATGGGTGGATATGAAAATATTGAGGCGGGAATGGCCATGTGCTGGCAAATCGAGCATAACGGTTCTTGGCATTGGGAGATTAGCGATAAGGCGAATGATCAGCTCTATTTGCAATTAAGCGGCCCTACAGAAAATGAAAGCCATTGGTGGAAAAATGTCGCGCCAGGTGAAGCATTTATGTCCGTTCCTGCGGCAATTGCGATTGTCAAAGGAGGGTTCGAACAGGGAATTGTGGAATTGACGCGTTATCGGCGAGAAATCCGTCGTTGGAATGAAGACAATGAGCGGCTTCCCGTTATTTTCAATGATTACATGAATTGTTTATTCGCTGATCCAACGACCGAGAAGATTTTACCCTTAGTCGATGCGGCTGCTTCGGCGGGTTGCGAATATTATTGCATCGATGCTGGCTGGTATGCGGATGGCGAATGGTGGAGCGATGTAGGGCTTTGGCAACCGTCACAAAGGCGTTTCCCAGGCGGATTGCAGGAGGTGCTCGACTACATCCGAGCGAARGGTTTAATCCCGGGACTTTGGCTGGAACTTGAAGTCATGGGCATTCATTGCCCCTTAGCGCAGCAAGTGTCGGATGAATGGTTTTTCATGCGACATGGCAAACGGGTCATTGATCACGGCAGGTATCAATTGGATTATCGACATCCCGAAGTCATTCAATATGCAGATGAAGTAATCGATCGCCTAGTGACGGAGTACAAGGTCGGTTACATCAAAATGGACTATAACATTAATGCAGGCATTGGAACTGAGGTTAACGCCGATAGCTTCGGCGATGGCTTGCTTCAGCATAATCGTGCCTACCTGCGCTGGCTTGATAGCGTATTTGCTCGTTATCCGGATTTGGTAATCGAGAATTGTGGAAGCGGCGGTTTGCGTATGGATTATGCTTTGCTCGCCAGGCACAGCGTGCAGTCCATTAGCGATCAGATGGATTACCGCAAGTTTGCGGCGATATCTGCTGCTGCTCCTACGGCGCTCACACCAGAGCAATCCGCTGCTTGGTCATATCCGCTGAAGGATGGAGATCGGGAAGAGGTCATCTTTAACATGGTGAACGGCATGTTAATGCGAGTTCATCAGAGCGGGCACTTGTCAGACATTGCATCGGATCGCTTTGAACTGATTCGCGAAGGAATTTCCTATTACAAGAGTATCCGAGCATCCATTCCGAAGGCTCTTCCATTTTGGCCGATTGGCTTGCCTAAGCATGGCGATCATTGGCTTAGCCTTGGATTAAGATGCGGTGATAAGGCTTATGTGGCTGTTTGGAGATTGGAAGGCGGAACGAAAGAGGCGAGATTTCCTATTCCGGATTGTGACGGCAAGAAAGTAACGGTTCGATGTGGGTTTCCTCAGTATGAGAACCGTAGTTGGAGCTGGAGTCAGCTTGAGAATGCGTTAGTTGTTACACTTCCAACGGAATTTACGGCACGCCTGTATGAGTTGCACATTGAGGAGGAGTAGCCAATGGCCAAAAAGTGTGTCTTTGTTGCATGGATATTCGTTATAGCAATGATTGTCTTCGTTCATAATGACAGGGCTTACGCAGCGGGTACGACCTATTATGTAAGCAGTTCGACGGGCAATGATCAAAATAACGGGACGAGCGCAGGCACTCCTTGGCAAACTTTGGCTAAAATTTCTAATCTTACGTTTAATCCTGGCGATAAACTATTATTAAAATCAGGTGACACTTGGAATGAAAGCGTTACCTTAAACGGTTCGGGAACGAGTCTGCTTCCGATCCAAATTACCGCCTATGGCAGCGGGAGCAAACCCATTATTCGATCTTCGGCCCCGGCTGTGGTGAGCATGACGAATGAGAGTGGTTGGATCATTTCGGGATTGGACATAGAGTGTACAACGACGAATGCGCTAACTAGCTCGACTACAACGAACAGAGCGATCGTTATTACTTATAATGCTGAAGGAGCCTGGTCCAATATCACGATAGATGGAAACCTTGTTCGCGGTCCTGGAATAAACAGCAATTCGGAAGGCATTCTGATTTCGGCGGTTTATCCGACAAACAAGCATAGCGAAGTCGCACGAAATATCGTTATTAGCCATAATGAAATCTATATGCTCGGTTGGAGAGCAATCGGAGTTGCCGGTTGGGATAGCACCTTATCAGATAATCATAAAAGCTCCGCGTTATTCCGCAATGTTAAGGTTCACAATAATGTGGCATCTCAGCTTGGAAACCAAGGGATCGTCATCGGGAATTCGAATCATAGCACGATAAAATGGAACCTCGTACATGATGCTGGTCAATATGCCGGAACAGGGGTCACCTGGGGACCGGGGGGAATTTGGCCAGTCGCAAGCTCATATGTTGATGTCATGTTTAACGAGGTCTACAATATGTCCGACAGCAACACGGGGCATGATGCATCCGGATTAAACATTGATTGGTCTAATGAATATATCAACGTACAATATAATTACGCTCACGATAATAAAGGCAACGGCGTAACGACGATGGCGAACATTAATTCGAGAATCACTGACAATAAAGTGAAGGGCAACCGCGGAGAAACCTCTATCGGATCGGGCCAAATCGCATTAAGCGACTTTACAGCGGATACGGGGAGATATTCAGGCTTGAAAAATCTCGTTGTCGCAAATAATTTAATCGTAGTGGATCAAGCGAATACGAGTGCGTTAAGCAGCAAAGATGCGTCACCCGGGGACCCTTGGTCGGGAGATTCGTTCCAGAATAATCGGATCATTATGGCGAACGGAACTTCGGGAACTTCAGCTTATAAAATTGGGTTAAGTGCACCGGTTGATCTTATCAATGACAATCGATTCTATCAGGTAAGCGGGACGGCATTACAAGCTGAAAGGTTTGGGGTCAGCTACAACACGATGGCGGCATGGAGAAGCGCATCCGGATTCGATCTAGGCAGTACCATCTCCGCATTGGATAGTGTGGCGCCAGGTAATCCGTCCGGGGGATTGGCAGCTTGGAATAGCGGAAGCTTAGGCATATCGTTATCTTGGACGGCAGCTTCCGATACGGGTTCAGGACTTAATCACTACAATATTTACCGTTCAACGACCCCAAACTTTACGCCTGCCTACAGTAATATGGTTGGAGAATCAACGACAGCAAACTTTACCGACCGGCAAGAGCTTCAAAGCGGCACGGCCTATTATTATTTGATTGAAGCCGAAGATAACAATGGAAATATTAGTTCAGGCACAACGTCGGCAGGCGCGACCAGCGGAACCATTCCGGCATTCACAAGAAAGTATGAAGCGATTAAGGACGTCGGGGCGATCTCGCAGGGACCGGTTTGGTACTATCACAAATGGAATGGCACGACTTATACGCCATTGGCAAATTACTACTCTCCTTGGAGAATGTGGCGGGACGGCTCAACTTTCTTAAGCGTAGGGGAAAATGTGCAATCTCCAGATGGCAGCGATTCTGTAAGAACATGGTTAGCGCCGGAGGACGGCGAAATTACGCTCTCGTCAAACGAAACCATTCACATGTTGAACACGGGGGCGGGAGCGGATGGCGTAAACGTGAAGATTTTGAAAAACAACGCGCAAATTTGGCCGGCGAGCGGCTGGCAGCAGGTCATCTACGGAACGACAGTATCGTCCCCCTCAATAACGCTCGATGTGATTAAGGGCGATGCGATACGTTTTGTTGTGAATCAGAATTCGAACAATTTTTACGATACTGTTTATTGGAATCCTATCGTAACCTATAATTCCATTTATTTATTATCCGAAAATTTCGAGAGCTCCACAGGAAGATGGACCGTGCAATCGGGCAGTTGGTCGGTCGTGACAGATAGCGCCAGTAAGAAATACAGGCAGACGGACTATTCAGGGAGCCTTGCAACGGCAGGGATCGACTCGTGGAGCAACTACACGTTAGCTAGCGATATTCAAATAAGCAATACCGCGGGAAGCGGCGGTTTCGCGAATCTGGTATTTCGTGTAACGAATGCAAACAATAAATATTTTGTCTATATCGGTAATATGCATGGGATCGCGATCAAGAAAACGATAGCGGGAACCCAGACGGAGCTGGCATCGAAAGCTTATACGATCAATGTCGGGACGACTTATCGCGTGTCAGTTGAAGTTATTGGAAATCAAATGAACTTGTATGTGGATGGCATTCTTCAACTAAGTGCAACAGATCCTGCTTTTACGTTCAGCAAGGGGAGGATTGGGTTAGAAACGTATAATGCGACTGTGCTATACGATAACGTTATACTCACTGAGCTATAGGAACGTAGGACGCCTCGATCACCGATCGGGGCATTTTTTTTGAATAAGCATCCATGCAACATCGTAACAAACTACATCCAATGTTCTATTCTCAGCACATATTAAGGGAAGGCCGTCTATGGCACAATCAATATAGCAAGAGAGTTAACAGGGTGGATAGAGAGAGGAGGCAGGTGAGTGGAGCGCGTAAAGAATGATGATACAGCCGTGAGCATGTCTGAAATCTCAATCAGTGTTCCGGAATGGAGTGAATATAAGAGAGTTAGCGTCGCTGATTTCGGTGCTAGATCCGAGGAAGGGTATTGTAACGGTAGTGCCTTTCAGAATGCCATTGATTATTGCAAACGGGAACATTCGTCCGAGCTTGTCGTCCCTTCGGGAATATATCGATTTTATAATGGCAATCATCCTATATTCGAAGGGATGCACGATTTTCAGTTCGATGGTGGCGGCTCTGAATTCATCTTTTCTACGGTGGAAGTCTTCTTTACCATAAGGAATTGCGTACGGACGATATTCAAAAATTTCACTGTCGATTGGGACTGGGAAAGCGGGCAATTGGCAAGCATCGGACTAGTAAGGGAAGTAGCCTCAGACAGCACTTATTTCGATCTTCACTTTCCGGAGTATTCGCAAGCGCCGAGCGATCTGAACATACGGACATTAAACGCGATGAACCCGCTGACGTTATCTGCAGGCTGCGAGTTAGGTCGTGAATTCCACAAAACCCATTTCCGGAATATTAGTCGCCAGGATCTCAATACGTTCCGAATTGCACTGTCCAACCCCGAAGAATTTCGCTTTCTGAATCCAGGGCAAGCTTACATCGTACGTCATTACATTTATGACGCGAACGCTTTCGAACTTAAAAGCAATCAGCATTTGCAAATCGAGCATGTAACGATCTATTCTGCGCCAGGACATGCTTTCGTGGCGTCGGGAGATCAACACCATTGGGCGCTGCGACAATGCAGAATTGTGAAACGGCCAGGAACGACGCGTTGCATTTCCGTCACGGCAGATGGCTGCCATATCAGTAATTCGCTAGGTTACTTTATGATTGAAAACTGCGATTTCAGCTACAACGGCGACGATTGCCTGAACATTCACGATAATTCAGTTCAGGGTTTTAAGCGAATCGATGATCGGACCTTACGTTTAATTCGTGTGCTAGCATGGCGTAATCCCTTTGCAGTAGGGGACGAAGTTGAGTTTCGAAATGAAGATTTGTCGCCTGCCGAGATCACGGAGCGTATCGCAGACGTGGAATGGAACAAGGAGTATAACACCTGCACGCTTACCTTTGAAAAACCGATCCCAGCCGAGGTTTCAGAACGCGCGATACTTTTTAATCGAAGATATGATTCCAGCAACTATATCGTTCGCAATAATTTCTTTCACCATAACCGCGCAAGAGGGATATTGCTACATTCCAGCAACGGCTTGGTGGAGAACAATCATTTCTTTATGAATCAAGGGTCAGCGATTCAAATTGAGTGCGGTTCCGAGTCTCGCTGGTCGGAAGGATTTGGAGTAAGCAATCTGCGTATCCGCAATAATTTGATTGACAGCTGCGATGTGAATCACTGGAACATGGCCGTTATCTACATGGGTGTATATCTTGCCATGGGTAGAACGCAATATGCGGTCTTTGACCGAGTGTGGATCGAGAATAATACAATTATCAATTGTCCGCAGCAAGCGGTTTATGCTTCATCCTGCAGAAGGGTATATATCCGCAATAATGCCATTCTAAATTCCAATGCTATGAGGCTCAAATCGCATGCCGATGGAGATGAGAATGCATTGCTCCACCCGGAATATTATCAGGGAAGTTTAATGGCAAGCCATTGTAAAGAGGTTTGGATCGAGAACAACAGAAGATTGTCCACGGTTGAAACAACAGAGGATCATATTTATATTGATGATGCGACTAGCACAAATGTGAATTTGCTTAATAACATCGGATTCAATAGAGACGACAGCCGGTTCAGGCTGCAGAAGAAGACGGGTGAGCTATAATATGGCGACAATTGGGGCGATAGCCGTAGCGGGTAAGGATGTACGCAGAAGAATAGTCAAATATAAAATGCTGTATCTCATGCTGCTTCCTGCCGTTGCGTTTTTAATTATATTTAGTTACATCCCCATGTATGGTGCATCGATCGCATTTAAAGAATTTTGGATTACGAAAGGAATTTTAGGCAGTCCATGGGTAGGATTTAAGCACTTCGAACAAATTTTCGCGACCGATAAGTTTTGGCAGGTTTTTACCAACACGATTGAAATCAATTTAATGCGTCTCCTATTTGGATTTCCTGCTCCGATTATTCTGGCTATTCTTTTAAATGAAGTAAGGCACAGAATCTTCAAGCGATCGATTCAAACGATTATTTATTTGCCCCACTTCATCTCGTGGGTAACGATCTCGGGTATATTGTTCGCACTGCTGTCTAACGAGGGTTTGGTCAATAGCATTATTGTTCTGTTCGGCGGAGATCCTGTTAATTTCTTGACAAGCAACAGCATGTTCCGGCCACTATTGGTCATTTCAGGAATTTGGAAGGAAGTCGGATGGGGAACGATTATTTTTCTGGCGGCATTGTCCGGTGTCAATCCGGATCTGTATGAGGCATCCGTGATCGATGGTGCTAACCGCTGGAAACAGATTGTTCACATTACATTGCCAAGCTTGCTGCCGATCATATCGATTTTGTTAATATTGAATTTTGGCAGCATGATGAGCGGTGGTTTCGACCAAGTGTTTAATATGTACAACCCGATGGTCTATGAAAGCGGCGATGTTATCGATACCTACGTTTACCGGATCGGGCTGACGCAAGGACAGTATAGCATGGCAACCGCAATCGGGTTATTCTTAAACGTAATCAATTTTGTTCTTCTTATCGCGGTAAACAGCGCGGCTAAAAAAATGAACGGACATGGCATTTACTGAGGTGATTGAATAATGGTGCGATCTACGAGTGTTTCTGGGAAAATATTTGACATACTGAACATCATTTTTTTAGTTTTCATGGCTTGTATTATGCTTTACCCGTTCTGGCATGTACTTGTTGGATCCGTACTGCCGTATGAAGAAGCAGTCAAAACGAGATTTAATATCATTCCGCGAAGTATTTCTTTTGAAGCCTATGAATACGTTTTCTCGAAAAATACGATTCTTATGTCGGTTGTGGTTTCCGTATTCGTTACGGTTATTGGTACGCTATACCAGCTTTTGATTACATCTATTGCGGCATATCCGTTGACGAAACAAGATCTTCCGGGTAGAACCGCTATCTTTCTCTTTATCATATTCACGATGTTTTTTGGCGGGGGGCTAATTCCTTATTACTTGCTAATCAAGAGCCTTGGGATGGTAAATAGTTTGGCCGTTATGATCATTCCGGCAGCGTTAAGCACGTATAACTTGATTGTGCTCAAAACATTTTTTCAAAATATCCCAATTGATCTGGAGGAATCAGCAAAAATCGATGGGGCTGGTTATATGAGAGTGTTCTTCCAGATCATCATCCCCTTATCGTTTCCTGCTCTGGCAACTATCGCATTATTTATCGCGGTTGGTCAATGGAACAACTGGTACGTTCCGATGTTGTTTCTTAACGATAAGGAACTATGGCCGTTAGCGATGGTGTTAAGGGATGTTCTGATTAATAACAATATGGAATTGACCCGAAGCGGCAGCTTCGTAAGCAAGGATTTCATGCTGGGTGACACCATTAAGAATGCGATTGTAATGGTTTCTGTCATTCCCATCATCATTGTATATCCTTTCATTCAGAAGCACTTTGTTAAAGGGGTGATGATTGGATCAATCAAGAGTTGAAAGTCAGTCAGATTACTAGAATGAATTAATTATTCATTAAAGGGGAGTAGTGAACAACATGTTGAATAGAAAGAAAGGTCTCATTTTATTGCTTGCAGTTGTGTTGTTATTTGTTGGGATTATTGCAGGATGTGGAAGCAATAATGAGAAAAACGAAGCGGGTGAGTCTTCTTCAACTGCAAGCCCAAGTTCTAAACCAGTCGTTGAAAATACAAAGCCTGTTGAATTATCCGTATTTAGTTGGATGTTCGAGGGAGCTGACTCGCAGGATTCTCAAATCTATAAGTACTTGCAGGAAAAGCTCAACATCCGCTTGAAGCCGATTACAGCTTCGTGGAATGACTGGGAAGAGAAGCTGAACGTGATGATTGCCTCTGGGGAGATGCCCGATGTATTTGTCTCCTACGGCGTTGACCGTCCGGTTCAATATCGTCAGTGGATTAAAGAGAGCATGCTTCTTCCGCTTTCAGATTACTCAGAGCAGTATCCGAATATTAAAGCGTCGCTGGCCAACTTTGAACATTTAGCTAAAACGACCGACAACAAACATTATGCGCTCCCTATATTCAATGAATCCGGAAGCGGCAAGATGGCGGTGAGCGGTCACAATATTCTAATTCGTAAGGATTGGCTGGATAAGCTAAATCTAGAAGTACCAAAGACGATCGATGAGTTCTATACGGTTGCTAAGGCATTTGCCGAGGGTGATCCAGACGGCAATAACAAGAAGGATACGTACGGTTATTCCTCCAGCGCTGGAGGGATTTGGTGGCAATATCCACTGTTCAACGCTTTCGACACGAGCACTGATAGGTGGGAGAAGAAAGATGGGCAATGGGCGCCGGAGGTGCTTTCCGATGAAACGAGAGACGGGCTTTCTTTTCTAAACCAGCTTTACAAGGAAAAAATTCTTGATCCTGAGTTTATGTTGAATACAGATGATCAGAAAATCGAGAAATTCATAACGGGCAAAGTCGGAATCATGATTCATAACGCAAATGCGACCTTCTATAATGATTTTTATGATAAGTTCAAGCAGGCATATCCCAATGCCGATCCGAAGTCGATTTTCACATGGGTAGGTACCTTGGTAGGGAAAACAGGCGCTCAGCGAATGGATGGCTTCAATAACTTCTGGGCGGAAACGTCTATTAATGCGAACATCTCGGATGAGAAAAAGAAAAAAGCGTTGGATTTGCTAGACTACCTACTCTCAAGTGAAGGGCAGCAGCTAATGATGAACGGTATTGAAGGGGTCCACTACAGCAAAGACGGAGATAAAATCACACCCCTCATGACGGATGAAGAAAAGGGCAAAGATAAAGCCTTTTCATTAAAAGCATTGGTTTCTTGGAATTCGGACTTCCTAGCCGACAGTACGCCTAATAAAGAGGACATTGTAGCAATGGCAAAATCGACAGGCGACTTCGCCGTTCCGAATCCGTTAGCTTATTTAAACATTAATCCAGAGGAACTCGATCCGAGTATTCCAAGCCAGCTGAATGATTTGGTAAATGAAAAATTCGTAAAAATAATTGTGGAATCCAAAGACGTTCCTGCGGATTTCGCTTCCTTCAAGGAAGAGTGGTYGTCTAAAGGCGGTACGAAAGTGATTGAAGCAACGAATAAGCAAGCGCAAGCGGAAGGTCGCTAAATCCGCGAGAAAGCTCGTTTAGTGTAGGAAGAGACCTTGCTGGAGCCGAATTTATCAGCAAGGTCTCTTTAATTGGGCGTAAATTACATATTTGCAACGCTAAGAGTGGAGGTTGTTGGAATGATAAAGTATGAGGATTTTCAGCCGGGCGAATTGTGGCTGGATACGAATGGAAAGCCTATTCAGGCACATGGCGGCAGTATATTATTCGATAACGGTAAGTATTACTGGTATGGAGAGAATAAAGACGGTCCGAACAGTTTAGGTCGGATCGGTATTCAGCGCGTAGACATCATTGGCATATCCTGCTACTCTTCAAGTGATTTATACAACTGGACATTCGAAGGCATCGTGTTGCCTGCGGTTTCCGATGATCCGAATCACGACCTTCATCCGTCTAAAGTAGCGGAACGTCCGAAGGTTCTGAAGAACGATCGGACTGGTCAATACGTCATGTGGCTTCATATTGATAGTGAGGACTATACGCTGGCTAAAACCGGCGTGGCCGTAAGTGAAAATCCAGCGGGACCATTTGAATACGTGGGAAGCAAGCGTCCTAACGACGTGGATAGCCGTGATATGACATTATTTAAAGACGACGATGGAACGGCGTATTTAATTCATTCGTCTGACTGGAACAAAACCCTGATCATTTCGAGGTTAACGGATGATTATACAGATTTGAATGGCGAGTTTACGAAAGCGTTCATCGACCAGTCCCGGGAAGCGCCGGCGGTGTTTAAACATGCGGGGAAGTATTACTTGTTATCCTCGGGTTGTACGGGGTGGTATCCCAATGCGGCTCTCGTTGCCGAGTCGGATCGAATGATGGGACGGTGGGAGCTAAGGGATAATCCGTTAAGTGGACCAAATGCCCGGAAGACGTTTTATGCGCAGAGCACGTATGTGTTTCCTGTTCAGGGATTGGAGAACAGCTTTATTTTTATGGCTGACCGATGGCGGCCGGAAGAGCTAGCGGATTCAAGATATGTATGGCTTCCTATCACTTTTATGGAAGATGGGATAGAAATCAAGTGGGCGGATCGCTGGGATTTGAATACGTTTCGAAAATAAATATATGAATGAAGGCCGTTCCTCAGGTAGGAGCGGCCTTATGTTATTGAGCTTAATTAATCGTTCACAATCTCTCCACCATTAAAGTGAATCTGCTTTTTATTCTAATGATCCATGATAAGCATACTTAAATAGGCTTTATTTAAGAGGGATGGGCCTGTCAATTTCCTGAAGGCTCTCGGAAGCATGTCGTTCCCTCGTGTTGGAATAATGAATTAGGCACTTATGAGTAGATTGGCGCGGCGTGGTACCGTACTTATTTTGATAATGTGCAAGAAACGAATATTCGTCTGGTCTTCGAAGGTATTCTTCACCATGCGGATGTGTACGTGGATGGTCAGCATATAGGGTATCATTTTGGTGGGTTTACGCAATTTGCACTACTTCTGCCCCAGCTTGCTCAAGGGAAGCATGAGCTCGTTATTCGAGTGGATAATACGGTGGACTGGCAAACGCTGCCGACATACATTGCGGACTGGCATTCTTACGGGGGGATTATCCGCTCTGTCGAGCTGCAGGAGCTGCCTGATGTGTACATAAACTCGATGAAAATTGATTATCAATTGAAGGATGACTCAGCGGATATTCAACTGCAAATTGAGCTCCATTCACTTAGCAAGGGAGATTGTCAGGTTGAAGAGAGTGCCTTCACGGAGGGGCTTTCACTTTCTGCCTCTCATGTGCAGGTTGCTGCCGGTCAGGCTGTGAGTTTGACGCTTCAGGGGAGCCTTGAGAAGATTCGTAGATGGGATGTAGGTGAGCCTGCGCTTTATACATTTACCGTTCAAGCGGGGGAAGATGATCTCATAGACCGGACAGGGTTCCGCACGGTTGAGGTGCGGGGAAGCGATATTCTGTTAAATGGCAAAAAGCTATACCTCCAAGGCGTGAACCGGCATGAGGAGCATCCCGAGTGGGGATTTGCCTTCCCGCCGAAGCTGATGCTGAAGGATCTCGATATTTTGGCCGACATTTGCTGCAATATCGTGCGCGGATTCGCATTATCCGCAGAGCCAGTTCTGGATCGATTTGCTGGATGAGCACGGGATGCTGCTCTGGAGCGAGATGCCGATGTGGGGCTGTTTTATGAGTAGAGAAACACTGGCAAGTCCTATCTTCATAGAGCGTGGCGTCAAGATGCTGGATGAAATGATCTCCCGAGATTATCATCATCCGTCCATTATTTTCTGGGGAGCCCACAACGAAGTTGATACGCGGACAGAAGAAGCGCTCGAGCTAACGAAAACTTTCGTAGGCAAAATTCGCAGTATGGATAGCAGCAGACTCGTTACCTACGCGACTATGCATCCAGAGCAGGATTTTGTGCTGTCCTATTTCGACGTTATCGGTATTAATAAATACTACGGCTGGTATGAAGGCAGGGTGGATGGATTCAGCAGCATGCTGGAGAACTACTACATTCATGCGGAGAAGCAAGGCGCAGGCGGCAAGCCTGTCATCATGAGCGAGTTCGGCGCAGCGAGTATATTCGGTGATGCGGGCTGGGAGCCGCGCTTGTTTAGCGAAGACTATCAGGCGGATGTCGTGACGCGTGCGTTGAAGATATTCCTCGACGACCCTAGCATCGCCGGTACTCTCATCTGGCACTTCGCCGACATTGGCGTCGATGTCCGAAGCAACCGGCCTTACTTCCGCGATCGCGCGCGAAGCTTTAATAACAAAGGATTGCTAAGCGAATATCGCAAGCCGAAATTGGCTTATCGCTTGGTGAAGGAGATTTATCGGTCGGAGTGGTAAGATTGAGGGAGCAATAGAGTAAAGGTGTAAGGGAGTAAAAGAGTAGGGACTCATCCTAGTGG
>NZ_JBFTSN010000116.1:0-16190 GCF_056400045.1 Paenibacillus sp. 01L418 | reverse complement strand
TCTCACTTAATGCGATAATGAAGCGGGTCGAATGGGGAGAATTGGATCTACAGGTTCAAAGTGAGGCCAGGGATGAAATCGGCGAACTGACCAATCGGTTCGGCAAGATGCTTAATCGGCTTAATGAACAGATCGATGAAACCTATCGAAGTAAAATCATTCAGAAAGAGGCCGAGCTGAAAGCGCTGCAATCGCAAATCAATCCTCACTTTCTATACAATACGCTCTCATTCATCAATTGGAAAGCGCTCAAAAACGATGCGCCGGAAATTAGTCATGTCGTTACATCTATGTCGAAATTTTATCGAACGGCTCTTAATCAAGGCAATAATATTATTACTGTGCGTAACGAATTAGAGAATATCAAATCCTATATTGAGATTATTCAGGTTATGGGTGATTATAGCTTCGATGTGGTTTATAAGATCGATGAGGAGGTTAACGAGTATTCAACAATAAATTTAATTCTTCAACCGCTCGCAGAAAATGCGATCAAGCATGGTATCAAACAGAAAAATAATGGAAAGGGTCTACTGTATGTTAGTGCCTGGCTTGGTAAAGGGACGGTCAATTTCGCGATTGAAGACAACGGTCCAGGTATGGAGAAGGAGACGATCGATACGATACTTACGATGCAATCGACAGGATATGGCCTCAAAAATGTCAACGAGCGTCTGCAACTGCGGTTCGGCACTAAATACGGCATCTCCATCCAAAGTCGACTTGGCTATGGTACAGTTATGACCATCGTTATTCCACAAAGCTTGTATAGTTCCACAGTATAAACAACTTATTCTCCCAAATTCAACTTCGCCCGCCGGCTAGCCGGACGGGTTTTTTTAACTCCGTAATAAACTGCATCATTTCTAAAATATTTGATAATTATTAAATAAGTTTCCTATGTTATATTCTCTTTAGCACAATGGAACCGCTTACAAAAAGGAGGGAATAAAGCAATGAGCGATACGATTAGGGCAATTAGCACGAAACAGGTGCTGAGGAGGGAGAAGATAAAAAAATATAAACAATACCGTGTGCTGCTGATTATGATGATTCCGGCAGTTGTCTATTACATTCTATTTCATTATCTCCCCATGTACGGCGTATTGTTGGCATTCAAAGATTTTAAAATTACACAGGGCATCATCGGAAGTCCATGGGCTGGACTTCATCATTTCGAAAAGATCATGAACGACACATATTTCTACACTGTGTTGAAAAATACACTAATTATCAGTTTAAGCAAGCTGGTGTTTGGTTTCCCGGTACCCATCATTTTTGCATTGTTATTGAGTGAAATTTCAAATATGAAATTCAAGAGGTTAGCTCAGACTGTATCCTATTTACCTCATTTTATATCATGGGTTGTCATGGCTGGGATATTTTTTACGTTGTTTTCTTTGGACGGTCCTATCAATGGCATTGTAAAACTATTAGGCGGCGATCCGATGTTATTCTTGGCGGATGATCGTTACTTCCGCACCATACTTGTGGCGACGAGTATTTTTCAAGGCTTCGGATGGGGTTCAATTATCTATTTCGCAGCCATTTCGAGTATCGATCCGCAGTTGTACGAAGCTGCTGTACTCGATGGAGCTGGCCGGTTTAAACGGATGGTTTATATATCGATACCGATGCTTGCGCCCGTTATAGCCATTATGCTTATTCTATCAATGTCCGGTATTTTGGATGCGGGTTTTGATCAAATATTCAATATGTATAATGTCAAAGTGTATAACGTTTCAGACATAATCGATACTTATGTGTATCGTAAAGGTTTAATTGAGATGAACTATAGCTACGCGACGGCCGTTGGATTGTTCAAATCCGTGGTTGCTTTGATCCTGATCGTTATCGTAAATAAGATAGTGAAATGGATCGGCGGCAAGGAGCATGCCATATGGTAATTTTCTTAATTAGACGAGGGAGCGAGAACGATGATTAACATAAAAAAATCAACGGCAGACAAAATAGTCGACGTCTTTTTGTATCTCATTCTGGCAGGTATTATCTTTATCACATTGTATCCCTTTTGGACGCAGGTCGTGATTTCTTTAGATGGCGCAGGAGCAGACAGTGCTGCTTATTCATCAGGCTTCATATGGTTGCCGACACAGCTCACGTTCGAGAGCTACAAGCTGGCCTTTAAGTTCGATGCGCTATGGACGGGATACTGGAATACGATTATTCGAACCGCGCTGGGTGTTATATTATCTATATTTTTCACAGCCATAACCGCCTATCCATTAGCAAAAAAAGACCTTCCCTTCAACCGATCGTTTACAAGCATGATTTTGTTCACGATGTTGTTTGCTGGGGGGACGATTCCTTCGTATCTGCTTATTAAGGAACTGAATATGCTTGATACGATTTGGTCGCTTGTTATTCCAGGTATGATTGGTGCGTTTAACGTGTTGATTATGCGAAATTTTTTTCGTTCGATTCCGGAAGAACTGGAAGAGTCGGCACGTGTGGATGGTGCAGGATACTTGCGGATTTTTACTCAGATCGTCATACCATTATCGAAGCCAGTGCTAGCTACGATTGCTTTATGGGTAGGTGTGGGCCACTGGAATGCATGGTTTGACAGCATGATCTACATTTCAGATCCGAATAAGCAAGTACTGCAGATTGTTTTACGCAAAATTATTATCCAGAACAACATGGCGGATATTAACAGCGTCATTCAAAATATCGGTAAAACAACAGAGTTTTCGGGACGACAGCTGCAAGCCACGGTTGTCATGTTCTCGATCATTCCAATGCTGGTCGTTTATCCATTTATCCAAAAGTATTTTGTCAAAGGCGTTATGATTGGTGCTATTAAAGGGTAAACCCCCTAATAGATAATATTTCATAAACAGAGAGGGCTGGTTGAAATGATGAAAAAGCGTATATTGCTAGGAGGGCTATCCACAGTCTTGCTGATGTCGATCATGGCGGGATGCGGCAAAAATGATTCCTCGGGTAATCAGACTGATAATGGGAATAAACAATCGGCAGTTAATGGAGAAGCTACGAATAAAAAAATGAAATTGATGTTTTGGAATTTAGATGAGAATCAAACGACAGACTCTGTCGGATTAAATGCACTGAAAGAGAAGTACAACGTCGATTTGGAAAGTATTGCATCAACCAGGGAAGCGATGAAAGAAAAACTGAACCTTCTCATATCCTCTGGGGAAATTCCAGATTGGTGGAAAGAGCCATCGTTTACGGATTACGATAAATTTCTCCAACAGGATGTTGCCGCTGAAATTCCGCAACAATTAATTGAACAAAATATGCCGAAATATACGGAGTGGCTAAAACGTTACCTTGGGGAAGATCCATTTAAGTATATAAGAAGAGATGGAAAAATCTATGGATTACCGGTCATCTGGGATATTGGTATCGATGGTATACAGCTTGGTTTTCGTGAAGATTGGTTGAAAAAAGTAGGCATAACAAAAACACCGGAAACGCTTGATGAGATGGAAGCTGCATTGACGAAATTCCGGAACGAGGATCCTGACGGCAATGGTAAAAAAGATACGTATGGCATCACTGCAGCAGGTGAAAATATCGAATCTATTTTCAGCTCCGTGTTTGGCGCATATGATGCTTATCCTAATATATTCCGTGAGAAAGATGGAGTAATCGTCCGTGGAGAAATTGAACCAGGCGCGAAGCAAGCGCTTGAAGTTCTGAACCGTTGGTATAAAAATGAATTGATTGATCCCGAATTTGTCGTTAATAAAGGTAATAATGTTGAAGACAAAGTGCTTACGGACAAAATAGGAGCGATTGAATATTATTGGTGGGCGTTCTTGCCGGGCAACGCATTCCTTGGTGGAGAACAGTGGTATGACAAGCTGGCTAAGAAGTACCCGGGCTTTAATTTTGCTATTGAAGGCGGAATTAAGGGACCCGATGGGAAATACGGCATATCACAGTACAACCCAGCCTTTGCATCGGGTGTTATGTTCGGTAAGCATTTAGAAAAAGACCAGGAAAAAATGATTAAATACATGCAAATTTTCGAARCTAGCCAATTTGATCCGGAAATTTATGAAAAAATGAACTTTGGAGAGAAAGGTGTCCATTGGAATAAGAGTGACAAAGGAACGGTTGAATTCATCGCTCCATATACAGACGAGAAAGAACGCAAAAAAATAGGGCTTRGCGGTTACTCGATGGCAGGCTCGTTCAATGACTACGAATTTCAAACGTCATATACATCTGAAGAAAGTCTGCGTCAGCTTGCGAAGGATACACGTGCCAAGGGAACGAGAAATATTGATATTCTAGCACCATTCAACAAGCCCATCTACAATGAAACGCAAGATAAGTTGAAACAGTATACACTGCAAAATTTTATAGATTTTATTACGGGTCGCAAACCGCTGAGCGAATTCGATAGTTTTGTAGCTGAATGGAAAAAGATGGGCGGCGATGATGTGTTAAACGAAGCGCAACAAGTATATGACGACAATTTAAAATCATAATCATTTTGAAAAGCTAGTTATCGATCTAAGGATGCGCTTAAATGAAAAATTATGCAGCAGGGAGATAGGAGAACTATGTATACCATAAACGCTGGAGCCTTAAAGTTGCAGTTGAACGAAAAAGGTCAAATTACAGCTATGAACGATAGCAGAGATCATGCATATGCATCAATGACACAAACTACTGTGCTTATTCGCATTGTCATCGATGGTCGAATGGAGGTGCCTTCGAAGGCATCCTTGAACGCGGTACTGGGGCTAATAACATTTGAATTTGCAGATACCGGTGCTGTGGTCGATGTATTAATTGTAGAAGAATCGCAGTATGCGACATTTGAGATTCAGCGTATTGAAGGCGCCGATGTGGATGGGGTCATATGGGGACCGTATATGACAACGGTTGCCGGTTCGATCGGTGAATCGGTTGGTGTCGTTCATAATGGACAATTCGCGATCGGCCTTCAGGCATTGAACATCAAGACTGTCGGGGGGTGGCCGATCGAGCTCGATCGATTGGAAAATGTGCAGCAAAGTTATTCGGACAACGGGAACGTAAAGCCGGATCCTGACAGTCCGCAAATATCCGATAGTAAATTCGAGTATGATGTTTGCGCAGCATGGCCGACAAGCGAAGGAAGCCTGCTGCAGGCATTTGCCAGAAATCGGTTGAAGAGCTTTCGTCGTCCGGCATGGAACTTACCGCTTGTTCAAGTAGCGCCCATAAGTGGGGACGACGCATCAATCGTTGGAACAAGTATTGCTTTGTTCGGTTGTGAGTTACAGCATGTGTTTGAGACGATTGAAGCGATTGAGATTGGAGAAGGGCTGCCTCATCCTATGATCGAAGGGGTCTGGGGTAAAATATCGCCTATGGCAAACCAATCCTACCTGATTACGGATTTCTCCGAATCTACAATGTCCGAAGCTGTACGTTTTACAAAAATGGCTGGTCTCAAATACGTGTATCATCCCGATCCATTCATCAATTGGGGACATTTCACTCTGAAGCCAAAAAGCTTCCCGAATGGGGATGAGGGTTTAAAGTCTTCTGTGGCAATGGCAGAAGGTGAGGGTGTTCATGTCGGCGTGCATACACTATCCAACTTTACGACATTAAATGATTCCTATGTAACGCCAGTGCCGGATGAAAGGCTGCAAATGGCAGGCATGTCGCGATTAGTTGCAACGGTTGACTTAGAAGCAGATTGTATCGAGGTTGATGATCCCGCGCCGTTTCAACTACATTTGTTCCGGCATACAGCACAAATCGGAAGTGAACAAATAGAATATGATGGAGTTACAGAAAGTGCGCCTTGGAAGCTGACAGGCGTTAAGCGTGGAGCAAATGGAACAACCATCGCGACGCATGAAAGTGGTACGATTATAGGTCGACTATGGGATCACCCTTACGATGTATTTTTCCCGAACATTGAGCTGCAGGACGAATATTGCGTTCGCATCAACGATCTATTTATGAAAACGGGCTTGAAGCAAATATCATTTGATGGTTTGGAAGGCTGCTATGCAACAGGTCATGACGGGTACGGAGTGAATCGTTTTGTGAAAATGTGTTATGACGGCTGGGGAGAAGAAGTTATTAACGATGCTAGCATTGTCGTTCCGAACTATTTGTGGCATGTATTCACAAGGTTCAACTGGGGCGAGCCTTGGGGTGCTGCAACACGTGAAGGGCAGCTTGAATGGCGGCTTACCAACCAGCGGTATTTTGCCCGTAACTTCATTCCGTCAATGCTTGGATGGTTTCTTGTTCGTTCTGCTTCCGATCAGTTCGAAGCGACGTCACCTGATGAAATAGAGTGGGTATTATCGAAAGCGGCAGGTTTCAACGCTGGTTTTGCTTTAGTTGCCGATATGCAGGTGCTTGGGCGAAACGGTAACATCGAGTCGGTATTCACATCCGTGCGCGAGTGGGAGACAGCAAGACAAGCCGGCGCCTTCACATCCGAACAACGGGAACGGTTGAAGGACCCGAAAAGCGACTGGCATTTGGAAGCTTCAGGTGAAGGGAAGTGGAATTTATACCCTGTCCATATCTCAAAACCGCTCGTTTGCAACCCGGCGGAGCTGCAGCCAGGTCAGCCAGGGGGAGCAGATTGGACGTACTTCAACCGATATGCGGATCAACCGCTTAAATTTACGCTGCGTGTCATTCCTTCATATGGTAACGATGATGCTTCGATTAAACGTCCAACTTTTTATACGAACGGTGTTTATATGACGTTTGATACAGAAATTTTCGTGAATCAATATCTCGTTTGTGAAGGTGACAGAATCGGTAAAGTTTACGATCAGAACTGGAATCTGCTAAGAACCATTCATGCTTCCGCCGATGCGCCAATCGTAAGAACGGGTGGACAGACGCTATCATTCAGTTGTAAATTCGAAGGCGATCCGAAGCCTCTAGTTAGCGTCAGAGTGACGACTTGGGGAGAACGGGAAGAAGTAGTAAATTAAGCGACGGCCGTTTTCCTATACATAATAGGGGAACGGTCTTTTTTGGAGGAAGCAAGTTTGCAGGAAACCCACTCCCCATTATGTAAGTCTTCCAGTTAAGACCACTTCTGATTTCTGAGATGGTCCTCCCTTTTGTTACCTCTACTTTCCAGCCCTTTGTAATGATCATAAGTCCATCGCTACATACTTGTAGTAGCCAGCTTGTCACGCCGCTGATTTCGAGATGAGATATAATGGACAATCTGGTATGTCACTTCAGCGAAGAGAATTCCCCCAAATACATCAATGAGTGCATGCTGCTTGGTGAAGACAGTGGAAATGATAATAAGCCACAACAAAATGTACATAAAGACTCTAACAGACAGTTTGACAACTAATTCACGTTTCAAAGTTATGAATAGCAAATAACTCGTTAAGCAGTGGACACTTGGAAAACAGTTAAAGGGTGCGTCAGACTCGTAAATAAAATTAACAAGCCTGCTCGCCAAGTCAGCGCCATCAACATCGGGCCGAGGTACAAGGGTAGCAAAAAACCAGAAAACAACATTGCACGCCATGACGGAAATATTATAGATCAATAGAGTACGCCAATAAATACGGCGATGTTTAATAGCTAGATACAAAAAGCTTAGATATAAAACGGGCATCCAGCTTATATAAGGGAAGATAAACCATTTTACAAAAGGAATTAAAGTATCTATCCAAAAATAATCCAAAATAATGTCTGGTCCAATATTGCTGGCAATCCCCATATAAATAAACCCCTGAAGAGGAATGGAAAGAATGCCTAAAAGGTGTTTCCATTTTTCAATCCACATTTTCATTTTAGTCCTCACTCGCTTCTCTTGAAGTTTTATTCATTCTAAACTTCATCAGATGCCAGAACAATACACAAATGTAATACATTATTCAATTCGTTTTTGGAAAAACATATTTTAACATATGTTATTCTGTATTCTGTAATGGAGTAATGTTGCTCCTGAAGGTGCGGAGGGATCATATATGACAATATCTCAAAGTAAAAAAGAGTATTTGCGTCGCATTCATAAAGTGCAGGATTATATAGAAGCAAATGTATGTGATTCTCTTTCACTAGATGAGCTTGCTTCCATTGCCGGGTTTTCAAAGTATCACTTTCATAAAATTTTTAAAGGGATCGTGAATGAATCATTGCTGCAATACGTAAACCGAGTGAAGCTGGAGAAAGCACTAAATTTTCTCATTCATCGGCCAGATATGACAGTTACGGCAATAGCATATCGATTTGGTTTTACGGATACTTCGATTTTTTCACGGGCGTTTAAAAATTATTATGGTGTAAGCCCGAGCTATTATAGAAATCAATATCGCAAGAATTGCAAAGACTTKATAAAAATATCTCCTTATCATGAAAGTACGCTGAAAATGACAAAAAAKGATGATGAAAATAAGGTAAAAGGAAAGGTAACCATTGAGACGATTGGCGAGATGAATGTTGCCTATGTGAGACATCTTGGCAGCTATGGACAATTAAAGCTTGTTTTTGAATCACTCCTGCGACAGCTGTTCGCTTATTTAAGCAAATGGAACTTCATCGATTCGAGCAGCATAAAAGTGTTGACGATCTATCATGATCATCCGGAAATTACAGAGGATCATCATAGAAGAACCAGCCTTTGTGTGACAATCCCTAGCAGCGCTGCCCAATTCATCGAAAAAGGGGATAGTGATGTCGGAATCATGATTATACCTTCCGGCAAATACGCTGTAGGTCATTTTGAAATATACCAAAATGAGTATAGTGAGGCTTGGGACTATTTATGCGGCGAATGGCTGCCCCAAAGCGGTTATCTTCCTCGTGACACCTCAAGTTTTGAAGTATATGTCAGCGAACCAGACTCAAACCCACAAACAAAACATGTCGTAGATATTTATTTGCCGGTAGGACCTCTTGCATAGTCAAATCTAGAATAAGGGGCGATGAAATGGAGCAGAAAACCATAACGATAAAAGGGGCACGAGTGCATAACCTCAAGAACATAGACATTTCAATTCCAAAAAACAAGCTGGTGGCAGCAACTGGCGTCAGCGGATCAGGCAAATCCAGCCTTGTGTTCGATATTATTTTTGAGGAAGGACGCAAGCAATACTTGCAATCCTTAGGTATTGTTGCTGGGCTTGATAATGAAGACAAATTCGACAGTATACAAGGTTTAAGCCCAGCCATAGCAGTGCAGCAAAATACGATCCGTCAAAGCAACACGCGCTCAACCGTAGGCTCAAAGACCAATATTATGAATAGGTTGGCACTGCTCTATGCTGGAGAAGGGTCAATCCGTTGCTCCACCTGCGGAACAGCTGTGAATGACAACCTATTCTGCTTAGAATGCGGGAATAGCGAGGAGCGATTGTCGCCAAGTTATTTTTCCAACCTTTCTCCACATGGAATGTGTATCAAGTGCTCTGGGCGAGGATCGTGTTTTGAAGTTGACCTAGAAAAGCTTGTATCAGATAGTCGAATGACTTTGGAGCAGGTTCTTGATGGAGTCGGCTTAACTCCTGGTTATTTGCGATTATTTCAAAGGAAGTTCCATTCATATTTAGCTATTCCTTTCTTACAGCTACCAGAAGAAGTAAGGGGAGAAATCATCTATGGGCATTATGCAAACGGCAATTCTGAAAAACGCAGCGCCTGTTTAACGAACATATTTCATACTCGCCTTCATAGAGGAGAACCGTTAAATGGTGTGTATGCTAATATTGTATGTTCCGATTGCTATGGATTTAGAGTGGGTGAAGAGGCACGAGAAGTGCTGTTAAATGGCAAGCATATTGGTCAACTTGGGCGGATGACAATCTCAGAAGTGAATGAAGTACTTGAAGATTTACGCCAGCAAAACACGTTCACGATGATGGGTAAAAACTTGCTGCAAGAAATATTGCTTAAAACGAATAACTTGATTAAAGCACGTCTCGGTCATCTTTCTCTTTACAGAGAAATGCCAACTTTGAGTGGTGGAGAAATACAGCGATTATTTCTGCATTCACATTTGGATGCAAAAATGGATTCGATGATCTATGTTCTCGACGAACCTACTGCAGGACTGCATGAGTTTGAAAAATTGGATGTTTTAAAATTTATACAAGAACTCAAAGACCTGGGCAACACGGTGATTGTTGTAGAGCACCATAGTAATGCAATCAAAATAGCGGAGCACATTATTGACATAGGACCCATGGCGGGTATTGAAGGTGGAGAGGTTATATATGAGGGTGATTTAGAAGGATTGCTCCAGTGCAAGGAGTCTATCACTGGCCAATATCTTTCAGGCAAAATGACCATGCCGTCCAGAACTAAACATCCGTGTATTGAAACGGTACCTGTTCTAACCATTCGACATGCCAAAACGAACAACCTCAAGAATGTGACAGCTGCTATTCCTTTAGGTGTAATGGTCGGGATTGCAGGTATGTCGGGAAGCGGTAAAAGCTCGCTGATTTCAAATACGCTGCTCCCTCTCCTGAAAAACCATTTTCGTAATAAGCAGGAAGGCAACGAAGAAACCGAAATGGGTAATGAGGTAGAAGCCTTGATGACTCAAATGGTTGCGGATAGGCTGGAGGGCTTGGAGCATATTTGTGGCTATGCCGAAATATCACAGGCACCTATAGGCAGGAGCTCGAGCTCCAATCCTGCATCTTATATAGGCATTTGGGATAAAATTCGCAGCCTGTTTGCCAAACAGCCGGCAGCCGTGAATCAGAATTTTATTTCAGGCCACTTCTCATTCAACTCGAAAGGTGCTTGTTCGGAATGCTGCGGCAGTGGACATACGGCAATCTGGCTGGGCGGCAATTTGAAAATAGAAAAACCATGCACAGCATGCTATGGGAAAAGGTTTAACCATGACACGTTATCGGTCGAATACAAAGGTAAAAATATTTTTGACATCTTAGAACTGAGCGTCTCGGAAGCGGTTGTTTTCTTTGAAGGTAACAAGGTGATTGTGACAGCTTTGAAAGTAATGGATCGAATGGGGCTCGGATACTTAAAACTGGGTCAGCCCACTCCCACTTTAAGCGGCGGTGAAGCGCAAAGAATAAAACTCGCTAAAGAGATTGGCCGAAGACGGAAAGGGAATACCCTGTATATACTGGATGAGCCTACCACTGGTCTTAGTCTGTATGATACCGCAAAGCTCATTGAATTGTTAGACGAGCTTATAGCAAATGGGAATTCAGTAATCGTCATTGAACATAACCCGGCTGTTCTCGCTTCCTGCGACTGGATGATAGAACTTGGACCTGGCGGCGGCCCAGAAGGAGGTTATATTATTGCAGAAGGTTCACCCGATGTGCTGAAAGGAAATCCAAAGTCCTTAACCGGGAGGTATCTATAATGCAAAGAGATTACTGGCCAACAACAGAGTGGCGGACGAGGGAGCCAGCAGCTCTTGGCATGGACACGGAGAAGTTTTCCGAACTTAATCATTTAATTAAAACCCAATATAACAATCTAAATGGTATTGTTGTTGTGCATAAGGGTTATATCGCATTTGAAAAGTATGAAAACAGCTTTATCGCTAGTGATACCCATCATGTAGCTTCGGTAACGAAAAGCGTGATATCTGCCCTCATCGGCATCGCTATAGACAAAGGATTTATCAAAAGTGTAGACGAAAAGATACTGGATTTCTTTCCCGAATATGTTTCCGATGCCAGCGACATTCAGAAACGGGCGGTAACGATCCGGCAGCTTCTCACGATGACGGCGCCATTTCCTTTTACATGGAAACCAGGAGGGGGAGTGCGGGAGCCGCTGGACAGACTGCGGAGGCAAAAGGACTGGACCAAATATACGCTTGACCTATTAGGACAAAAAGGGCGAATAGGCGAGTTTCAGTATTGTACTGCGGGTGCACATCTGCTGTCGGTTATTTTGACACGCACGACAGGTAAAAGCGCTCGTGAGTTTGCAAATGAGCAGTTGTTTGGGCCAATTGGGATGAAAACCATTGCTGATCGCCAAATGAAATCGTTTGGTATCGAAGATGTATTTGGGAAAAACCTAAAAGGATGGATTCATGACCCTAACGGAAATTCGACAGGGGGTTGGGGACTTTGTCTAACGCTCAGAGACATGGCGCGTTTTGGATTTCTATATTTAAATGACGGTATTTGGGAGGATAAACAGTTCATCTCCAAAACGTGGCATGATGAGTCGATCGCAATGAATGCGAACAAATACGGTTATTTGTGGTGGCTGCATGAAGAGGATGGGAATTATGCATATATGGCAATGGGTGATGGARGCAATGCTATTGTTTGCATTCCGGCCAAGGATTTGATAGTTTCCATAGCTTCCGAGATCGTCAGCAAACCTCGTGATATATGGCCTCTGATTAAAAATTGCATCATTCCCTCTGTAGTAATCCGCTGAATATCCTCTATTTGCTATCGTCTAGTGTTTGCTAGTCTGATTGACACATGCCTATAATAATAGATGTAGCATTTGTGGCATTCTATAATCGTATTCAAGAAGAGTTACCCTACGAGATAGCTAAATATAGCCTGATTTACGAGATGATAGTAGGATAGGAGACAGGTGAGACTATGACAACGAATAATGAGACAACTAACGAGGAAGTAAATAATAAGGAAGCTGCGATGTCCGAGGAGAAATGGGCTGAGCTTATAAAGGCTGTTCACCATAATGGCCTTGTAGCTTTAAAAATGCATTTTAACGAGGTTGAAGCACAGGTATCAAATTTCGTAGATTACGGCCCGGTTTTTGTATTTAATGTGAAGGATGAATCGGGCAGTGTTTATTCGTGTGGATTTTTTCTGCGTGAGTTAATTGCTAGATTCCAATCGGATAATGATCCAGCCGTATGGTTGGCTTCTTTTTTCGTCGATCTTATGGAGACAGAAGGTGGCAAGCCTCTTCCTAAACCGGCTACGAATGAAGATGAGGCTAAAGAGATCATAGACAAAGTACTCGTACCGCAATGTATAAAAGCTGTAACAGAAGAGTTTGCTCCGGAACCGGTACATGCGGGGCTGGCTTGGAAGGAAGACCACGGTCCGATTTTTGAAGTGGGTTTTCCAGCAATCATAGATGGAAATAACGTATGTGCTGTTTCTTTGCATCTATTGCTAACRCATTTGCAGTTGAATCGGGATCCAGGGGAGCTGCTGATTCAAGGATTGTATGACATTCGGAATGAGCATGGCTTAGAATAAATAACGAAGATAGGATTTAACGCAGCCTGATTGGGCTGCGTTTTTTTTATATGATAAAATCGATCTAAGATCATAAAAAGTGTACAATTTAAGAGAATAAGAATAATAAATGGGTTGACTCTAATGATTCGATAAATCATAACAAATTGGAGAAGAAAACATGAATATAAATCTACATACTGAGCTTTGCCAACTGTTTAATATTCGTTATCCGCTTTTTTTAGCTGGAATGGCTGGCGGGCCATCGACTGCAAAATTGGTAGCAGCAGTATCGAATGCAGGTGGACTAGGAACGCTTGGTGCTGCATATATGGAGCCGGCTGCCATTCGAGAAACGATTAATGAAATCCGCAAGCTGACAGATAAGCCTTTTGCAGTTAATCTATTTGCGATGCAAACTTCGGATCACAATACTCGAATTGGAGAAGTTCAGMGAGAGTTAAATCTTGTTCGGAATGTGCTTGGAATTTCTCATGCGAGTGCGGAACATGTGACGACTCCCGATCGTTTTGACCAACAAATGGCTGTTTTGCTCGAAGAGAAGGTTCCTGTCATCAGCACAGCATTCGGTATTCTTCCGGAGCCTTTCTTGCGGCAAGCTAAAGAGGCTAATCTTCTTGTTGTTGCGATGGTAACTACGGTGAACGAAGCGCTTCTGGCGGAGCAAGCAGGCTGCGATGCGATAGTTGCCCAAGGCAGCGAAGCGGGCGGACATCGAGGAACATTTGATATAACCGAACATCAGCTGGGTGCAAATATAGGAACATTTGCTTTGGTACCGCAAATTGTAGATCGAGTGAGTATTCCAGTCATTGCTGCGGGCGGCATTATGGATGGACGAGGATTAGTAGCGTCTCTTATTTTAGGAGCACAGGGTGTCCAAATGGGGACGCGATTTCTTACAGCGATAGAATCTGGTGCGCATGAGGTTTATAAGCAGGCTCTGCTGAAAAGTACAGAGGAGAGCACAGTTATTACGAAAGCTTTCTCGGGTCGACCAGCTAGAGGCATACGTAATTCATTTGTTAAGCAATGGGAAGAGAACGGGATCGAGCCCCTTCCGTTTCCTACTCAAAACACCGTGACTCGTGATATAAGAAACGCTGCAAGCAGCCAAAACAATTCAGAATATATGTCCCTATGGGCTGGTCAAGGAACGAGGATGCTTACTTCTGGCCAAACTGCGGAGGATATTGTTGCAGAGACAATTCGGCAAGCACTTTCCATTTGTGAGACGGGCACGTCCCAATAACATAAATTTCCGAAAAAAGGAGGGATAACAAAATGTTAACGGAAAAACAAGAAGAATCTCTAAGTAAGTTCATGAGTAAAATTTTAAGACATTCTCCTGATGCTTTTGGCATTACATTAGACCAAGAGGGATTTTGTAAACTGGATGATTTCGTTTCTTCCATTCGGAATGAAGCAAGATGGAGCAGCATTCAAAATAGTGCTATTGAGCAAGTCGTCCGCCATTGTAAGAAGCAGCGATATGAAATTGTTGGTGCCTTTATTCGTGCAAACTATGGGCACAGCGTTGAAAGAATAACTTATAAAGAGGCGAAGCCCCCTGCCCTATTGTTTCATGGTACGAACACTAAGGTTTCGAATATTATTTTAGCCGAAGGTTTAAAGCCAATGGGAAGACAATATGTTCATCTTTCAGAATCGCTTGATTTTGCAACACTTGCAGGAAAAAGGCGAGGAGAACTCGTCATCCTGCATATTAACACCGAGCTTGCATTATCTCTTGGCGGCAGCTTTTATTTAGCTAATAATGGCGTTTGGCTTTCTGATTTTATACCGCCTGCCTGTATCATTATGAAGTAAGTGCTTTCATTTTTTTGTTTTTTTGTATCGAATGTGGTTAATTCTGTGAAAATGTTAATGCTAATGTCGCAATAAACTGTGATATAATTTTGCCCAGAAGATGAACGTTGGATTTTACACCAACTTAATTAACTGGGAGGTACGCATGATCAGGGATGCCAAGCGGATTAGAGGTCTTATAATCACCATGATATTGGGTTTGTTTCTGCTTTGTATCGGACCTATGTCGAGTGTCCATGCAGGGAATGCAGCTGCTGCGGATGAATGGACGATAAAATTTAATGGGAAAATAGTGAAGATAACAGATCCGCTTTATGTGTCAGAAGGAAGATTGTTTGTTCCGGTAGCCCGCATAGCTGATATGTTCGGTGCGAAGTCGAGCTGGGATAATGTAAACGAAGAAGTAACAATACATACAGAATTAAAAGATAAAGTCGTGCTGGGAAATGGAGTACCAGTCGTATATTTTAACGAAGCCCGTTATAAGTTGGATGCAGTGCCATTTTTAAAGGACAATAGGCTGTATGCTCCTCTGCGCCAATTGTCAGAAATGCTACATGCTAATGTGGTATTGAATGCAGAATCAAACGTTATTGAACTTATAAAAGTACAGCCTGCTGTAATAACAGAAGAGTACGGCTTGGATGAGATCAGCAAGGAGTTTGGCAGCACCAAATCAGAGCTGCTCAAATGGAATGGACTCGATAGCAAGGCGAAGATCAAGCCGGGAACAAAGCTCAAGGTCATCATTCCTTCAAATGTTGATCAAATAGCAAAACCGTTCACGGAAGCGGATTATATGCTGCTTGCTAAGATTACGATGGTTGAAGCAGGCAATGAATCCTATGAAGGACAGCTTGGATTAGCGAATGTCATATTAAACAGAGTGAAGGATGAGCGGTTTCCGGATACGATACGCGACGTCATTTATTCAGGCAAGCAGTTTCCTCCAGCACATAATGGACTCTTAGATAAAAGTAAGCCAAATGCAAGCTCACTTCGTGCAGCGAAAGATGCGCTCAACGGTAAAAATAACGTGGAGAATGCTGTTTATTTCTTCAATCCCGATATTTCCAAAGGATCGTTTTGGTCCAGCTTAGATGTTATTGTGACAATCGACAATCATAGCTTTGCAAAATAGTTATAAGATAGCCGCTGAACCATTGCAAGGTGCAG
>NZ_JBFTSN010000115.1:0-16312 GCF_056400045.1 Paenibacillus sp. 01L418 | reverse complement strand
GAGCACCGCTGGGTAGCCAAGTACGGACGGGATAAGCGCTGAAAGCATCTAAGCGTGAAGCCCCCCTCAAGATGAGATTTCCCAGTATGTAAGACCCCTTGAAGACGACGAGGTTGATAGGTTCGGGGTGGAAGCACAGCAATGTGTGTAGCTGACGAATACTAATCGGTCGAGGGCTTATCCTAAACACGTTTACTGTGACCCATACATCCGGTAGACAGCAGCATAAAGGCTTCAGCAAGCCTAATCTTTCGTATCCAGTTTTCAATGTGCAAAACGCACAATGAAGCAAGACTCCCACTCGCAGTGGGTTTTAGTGTTTCCATGGAGGATTAGCTCAGCTGGGAGAGCATCTGCCTTACAAGCAGAGGGTCGGCGGTTCGATCCCGTCATCCTCCACCATTACTTTTTTAACATGCCATTGTTCCTTGTGAACAATGTTTTTTTATTTTCAGGACCATTGTTCACTTAATATACGATGATGTGATAATAAAGATAACAAAATGGCTGCCCTCTATCCTGAGAAACGGATAGTAGGCAGCCCTATTTTACGTACAAGGGGCGTACCTCAGCTGATTAGTTACAGGATTGAAGATTCACAGATGCCTAGTGCTGTATTACAACGTCCACAGGCGGGTATGGACGCCTAGAAACAAGGAAGCTGGACTGTTGTTCAAAAGCGCTACGGTTGCTCCCACAGCCGAATGGAGACGGCATGAAACGAGTCCTACAACAGGGGTTAAAAGAAAAATTTTACAATATAATAATTTTCATTGAAATTACTTTAGCGCTAAACTATAATAGTTAAGTTCTAAAGTAAATATATAAGGAGTGGAACAAACAGATGAACCAAGCAGAAGGCATGAAGGTACGTTTTTGGCCAGTAATGACTGCTATTTTTATCGGGTCCTTTTTATGCGTATTGGCTTCGGCTACGATAAATTTGGCGCTCGAAATTTTGAAGGACCATTTTGATACGACTCTGGGCTCCGTTCAGTGGACGTTAACTGGCTTTATGCTCGCAATGGGAACTACAGCTCCAATTGCCGGTTATTTAGGGGAGAGATTCAGCTATAGAAGACTATACTTATTCTCGTTAATTGGGTTTACCTTAACGTCAATATTGTGTGCATCGGCTTGGAGCGAAGGCTCACTCATTTTGTTCCGTGTACTACAAGGGGCATTCAGTGGTTTAATTATACCGGCAACAATGTCGATCATTTATCAAATCATTCCAAAAGATAGACAGGCGATGGCAATCGCATTTTGGGGACTATCTGCAATGCTGGCTCCTGCATTTGGACCTACAATCAGCGGCTGGATATTGGAAAACATGAATTGGCACTGGCTGTTTCTCATGAACGTGCCAATAGGTCTGATCGCAATCGGCTGCGTATATGCATACATTCCTTATTATCGGATGAACGTTCCGAAGAGCTTCGACTTGCTAGGTTTCCTAACGGTTATCATGAGCAGCTCATCCTTGCTGCTTGCACTGGGGCAAGGCCATAACTGGGGCTGGAGCTCATGGAAAATTGTTTCATTGTTCGTAATCGGCGGCATTTCACTGATACTATTTATATGGCGAGAGCTGCGGGCTGAAACGCCGCTGCTTAATCTACGCGTATTCAAAAATGGTCGTTTTACGCTTAATGCCATTATCGCTAATATTATAACAATCAGCTTGTATTCCGGAACATTGCTCACACCCGTATTTCTTCAAAGAATACAGCATGTGTCCGCGATGGATACGGGCATGATTTTATTGCCGGCTTCACTGGCAATGGCTCTGCTTATGCCCGTTGTCGGCAAGCTGTACGGCATCATTGGTCCGCGCTGGCTGATGTCTAGCGGCATTGTGCTGCTGACGATCGGTACGCTGGCGTTAAGCTGGCTAAGCCTAGATGTCTCGCATGCCTACATCATCTGGTGGATGATTGTTCGTAACATTGGGATCGCACTTGTCGTAATGCCATCAAGCAACGCCGCAATGGAGCAAATTCCAGCGGAGCTGTCGGGGCATGCTTCTGCGATAACGAACTGGACGCGTAACGTGTTTGGCTCGTTCGCGATTGCTATCTTTACAACAATGCTTGCATCAAGATCAATTACACATGCTACCGACTTCATGAAGGCTGGCGATGTTGATAAGCTGCACATTGAGATGATGTCCTTCACGATGAGCATTAACGATGTATATGTTGTTGCTACGTTGGTAGCAGTCGTCGCATTGCCGCTTAGCTTATTCGTGGGCAAGGCGAAGCGTAAGGATGACATCAAGGGCAACGTGGTAAAAGAGAAAACAATAACAAAGCCAGTACCATCCCCAGTTTCTGCCAAATAACAAATAGTGCGTCGAAAGAGCTGTTATAAAAGCCCTTTCGACGCTTTTTTTATAAAATTGTTCTTTATTAAGAACCTACTCGGTGTTATATTATAAATGTTCACAGTATGACACGGCACAATAATAGGTTTATTTTATAGACACGGGGGTAAAGGCAATGATAAACAAAAGTAGCTTGAGCGGGGACACCATTCCGTATATGTTGCAAAAAAGAGCAGCAGATTATCCTCATGATGTGGCATACAGTTACCCAGCTGCTGATCAGCATTATACATGGCTAATGATTTGGGAAGAGGTGCGCTTGCTGGCGAAAAGCTTTATTCAACTAGGGGTCAAAAAAGGCGACTCCATCGTAATCATTATGCCTGGCAGGGCGGAAATGATTATTTCGATGTTTGCAGCGGCCTGCGTTGGCGCTATCATTGTTCCGCTTAATACATACTCAAAGAAACAAGAGCTTGAGCATTATTTGAAAGATTCTCGCCCTGCAGCCATCATTATGGGAGCTCAAGGACAGCATGTCCATTATCCAACGATCATGCAGGAAATAATAGTGGATTTACATAAAGATGGAGTAGATCAACATTGGTTCCCGAAGCATATTTTTGTACTGGAGGAAGAGGGGAAAGCAAACGAGCTATTTCAGCCCTATTCAGATCTACGACTGCTTGGTGCAGCTGTAGATGAACAGTCGTTTTTAACCGCCTGTGATTTGAATGTCTCAAGTGATCCGCTTATTCTGCTTTATACATCGGGTACGCTGGGCCTACCCAAAGGGGTTTTGCGTTCCACGGCTTCCTTCTTATTGGCAGTTGAAAATGCGGGTAAACCTAAGAAGAGCATTGCCATGCTTATGAAGATCAGTGATCGCTTTACTCGTCATTTCTCAGTTTTGAATTTATTGCCGCTTTATCATCTAGGAGGATTTGGTACATTATTTGCAAGTTTAAAAACATACAATATTCGAATGGTCATGCTCAGCCACTTTAATCCCATAAATGCTCTGTCAGCGGTGGAGAAGGAAAAGTGTAAAGTTCTTATAGGTACGCCATATATGATTCAGCAAATGGTACTTTCTCCAAAAAGAGAGGAGTACAATTTGAAATCACTGCTAGGGGTAGCATTTACTTCAGCAGCAGTTAACAATACGATATTACAAAAAATAATGAAAGGCTTGAACCTCTACTTTTTTATGGTAAGCTATGGCTCTTCTGAAGCTGGTGCAGTCGCTAATGGGACTTGTTTCGTGAATCGGAGGCGAAATATTATTTTATATTTGCTTTATAAGCTGCTGAGACACTTAAATCTTTTAAACGGACTCATTCAATATAAGGAATTCGAAAAGGGGTCCTACAGCATTGGGGGAAGAGTGGATAAGGTTGTAGAGGTGAAAATATTAAATCCGGAGACGGGAGAGGCGCTGCCGCCGCATGAGCATGGCGAGATTGCCATTCGAAGTCATCGGGTCATGCGTTACACCAGCGAGACTAACGATAGGGCTAGTATGACGGCAGATGGGTGGTATCGATCCGGAGATTTAGGGTTTCTGGATGAGCGGAAACATTTAACGATTACAGGCAGGCTTCACAGAACGATTATTAGAGGCGGAGAAAAAATTTCTCCGGTAGAAATTGAGAATGTGCTGCTGCGACATAAAGATGTGGAGGATGCATTCGTCATAGGTGTCCCGGATGAGCTTTATGGTGAGCAAGTTTGCGCTTGTATTGTAGCGAAGCAGGGAGCGACTCTCAGCGATAGTGTGCTGAAAAATGATTTGGCTCCATATTTATCGACGTTTAAGCTGCCGCGTTATTATGTATTTTTGCCTGTATTCCCTCTCTCACCGACGGGTAAAATTTCAGTGGCTGAAATTAAATCGTTGGTTCTGAATGGGACAGGGGAGCTGAGAAGAAATGCGTAAATACTATCCAGGGATAACGTTATTCAAGCTGGCGGGTTCCTTGCTTGTGCTTGTAGCGCATCTTATGCTTTTACGCTATATGGCTTTAATGCCGGGGCAAGCGATTGTCCAGTTTTCTGGTCTTGCTACAAGAATAGTTGTGCCTTGCTTCTATGTTGTAGCAGGTTTTCTTGCCTATAAAGGCTGGAGCCATGCAGCAAATCCGAGGCTTTATATTCAAAAATATTTGCTGCGTATCGGAATCGTTTATTGCTTATTTTGTTGTCTGTTTGTTGCAGAAAGCATCGTTCCTAAGCTGATTAACGACGGCTGGTCGGCAGGAAATCTCTTTATCCAAGCGAAGGTACTGTTTATCGCATTTTTCCTAAACGGACCATTCGTTCAATTTTGGTTTATCCCGCCGCTTGTGTTTGGTATATTAACGGCTTATTGGCTTATCCAAAAGCAATACAGTCGCCTTGCTCTTATATTGACGCTGACTGGATTTGTTGGCATGCAGTTTGTTTCAGGAAGCTTAAAAACGTTATTTGGTATAACAGCTGAGAGCTTTCCCGCGATCGACCCTGCCTACATCGATTATTTGTATTTGTTTGCGACGAGATATATCGGCTTTGGCTTCACGTTCGTGGCTTTGGGTGTATTACTGGCAAAGTATGAGGCATCGCTTATGCAAATAAAAGTAAAACCTATTCTGATTTTTGCATTGGGCTTAACGGTAGTGGAGACGCTGCTGCTGCTTCGATTTAGTGAATGGACAACAGATTATAAGCTTGCATTCAGTATGTTGCCGAATACACTGCTTCTTTTTTATGGAATGATTAAAATAGAGCTTCCAGCCGTTCAGACTTATCATAAAATAATCAGTTTGTTCAGCATCGTAACGTTTTTTGGTCATATTTTATTCATGCAGACCAATCTTTCTCTGCTTGGCTGGAGTGTTGACAGTATGAGTGTTTTGCAGGATTTCACACTGATGCTCATGACCTTATTGGAATGCATAGCTGTTACAATGCTGCTGCGTGCAAGCTCAAGAACGTTCTCTGCTCGGCAGACAAGAAATATGGCATCCTAAGATTAGGGCGTTTTGACCACTCCGCTATAATTTAGCCCATCATCCGTGTTTATTTCAATGTCATGGCGACCCAGCTCTTTTTTGCCCGCGAGGGCTGTTACTGAAACCGTAGCTGATTGACTAAGAGAATGTTCTTCGCCCTCTTCAAGAGGAGTCCAGTATACAATAGTACCGGATGTAGTTTTCATGCTTCTTCCTTTTTGAATGACCTTGGAGTCTGAAGGGGACCAAAGAAGAAGATTTCCTTCTGTAACGGTAATTGCAATGATGTCTGCTTCATCTGCAACGATGCGAATTGGAAAACCGGGTACACTGCTCATTAGCGGACTATATTTTCCTAGCGGAAGTTGAGTTTCAGGTTTCATCTCAATCGATGTGCCATCTGCGGCATAGGCCGTAATAACGAAACCGCCAAATGCTGTTTTGTTGTTCTCATGCTGCAATAAGGATGCTCCAAGCACAACCAAAAAAACAATTATACAAGCAGCGGCCGATAGGGCTGCTGTTTTTTTTATGGATAACGTTTTGCGTTTTCTCGCTGACTGCTGTTGTACGGAGTGAATCATCTGCTTCTTCAGCTCATCGCCAGCCTGAATTTCCTTCATTCCGCTTATGTATCTATTCATTAGCGAATCCTCCAATCATGCTCCCTTTTAACATTTCACGAGCGCGCTTAAGCTGTGTTCTTACTGTGCTCTCGTTTCTGTTCAATAACTGGGCTATTTCTGCGGTGCTGTAATTTTCAAAATAATAGAGGTAAATGACGATCCGGTATTTTTGATCCAGCTCTAAGACGCGGGCAACAACTTCTCTGTTGTCTGAATGTTGGATCGGAATAGATGCATCACGAATGGGAGAAAAGAATCTTTTCCATGGACTGCGCAGCATATCCTTGCAAGCGTTAATCGTAACTCGAATAATCCACGCCTTCTCATGCTCGGCCAGCTCGAACGTCTTTTGCAGCTTAACAACTTTTATAAATACCTCTTGGCATACATCCTGAGCGTCTGCGTTGTTTTTAAGATAGGTGAAAGCAATACGCATTATCATATCCGCGTAACGTTGAACAAGCTGGGTTAAATATTCATCTGAATACTCATTTGGCATGATCGTCGACTCCTTCACACCTAACACGATCAACCAAGGCAAAATGTTTCAAAACCATAAAAAAAACCTGACCGCTGTCGGTCAGGTTTTTGTGAATAAAGTATTATTTGAAGAAACTGTTGAAAATCTTCACTACTGCATCCTGATCATGCGAGATGGACAGCATTACGTAGTTTCCGTTTCTAACAATTTTGTAGTTTTTAGCATCCTCATATTGATCCTGCAAATAGGTTTCAAACGTTTTTTGAATGTCTGCTGCGCGTGCTTCAAATGCTTTAGCTACAGCATCGTAGCTTTTATCGGATTTCAACTTGACGATAGCGAGCTCGGTAGCTTTAACGTTCATCATCGCTTGCAAGTAGACACCTTCAGTCACGAGACCATCAAAATCCGTTCCGAAAACATCCTTCAAACGCTCAGCTTCTACATTACCAAGCATCGGAAATTCAAGATCGGTCGTAATTTTAGTCGTGATATCCGAAACCTTAATGTCCGTAGAAGGCTTTACAGGAGGTTTAGTCGTTGCACTAGGTTTTTGTGTAGCACTCGGTTTTTGTGTTGGTTTGACTGTTGGTTTTTGCGTCGGTTTTTGTGTAGGCTTCGCTGTTGCAGCCGGTTTCTGTTCAGGTTTTGCACCTGATGGTTTTTCGGTCGGTTTTGCAGTAGCTGAAGGTTTTACGCCAGCTTCATTTTCCTTGCTTGTGTCAGTTGCAGTTGGTTTTTCAGTTGCTGCAGGTTCAGTTGTTGCCTGATCACCAGCAGGTTCTTCCGTAGCAGGTGGAGCTTCGGTTTCCGTTGGAGCTTCTGTTGCAGGAGGTACGGTGGGCTGTTCTGTAACCGTTGTCTCATTTCCTGATGCATTTTTTGCCGATTCTTTCCCGGCATCGCTGCAGCCTGCAGCGAGCATCGATACTGTGAGTGCGAGTACAGCCATTTTGGATAACGATTTCTTCATATGTAGCATGTATGTCTCTCCTTAAAAAATAAAAGTCGAACACTAGACGACAGTGTTCGACAAAAGGTTGCACATTTACTTGTTATTGGTGATCGGAACTACTGAATCTCTTCACTATTTGTATCGTCTGCATCATCTTCTTCGGGTGATTCTACAAGGCGGAAATCATCTGTTTTGCCGCCATCCTCCCAGATTTCAACAAAGAGGGCATCGCAGTTGTCAAAGTCAGCTGCTTTCAGCGATAATGCCTTTTCCTCATCTGAGCCTACATACACATTTTCCAAACCATCCTCATTGAATGATTGAATAACATAAATTTTCATAAGGCAAACCTCCAGCATATTAATATTGTAGCAGTATACCATAAAAAGCCGGAGGTAAAACATTCGTTCTTCTAACTCGTTTTGAAGCGATTCACGTTATGCTGCAAATCCTCCGCCATTTTTGCAAGCGCGTTAGAAGAAGAGGATATTTCCTCAATAGAGGATAGCTGCTCCTGCGTTGAGGCGATAACTTGCTCAGTGCCTGCGGCGGAGCTTTGGGTCACCTCAGAAATCATTTTCATTGAACCGGTAATTTCGTCAACTCCAGCGGTTAGCTGCTGCACAGCCGAGGAAACCTTCACGGATTCATAAGCGACATCATTAACGGCATTTTGTATATATTCAAATGATTCTCCTGCTGTGGTAACAAGGGAAATACCTGACAACACTTCCTTGGTTACAGCATCCATAGACTGAACAGCATTATGCATTTCAATCTGTATCGTAGAGATGAGCGACTCGATTTGCTTAGCTGATTGTGTCGATTGTACGGATAGCTTTCGCACCTCCGTTGCGACGACCTCAAAGCCGCGCCCATGCTCGCCAGCTCTTGCTGCCTCGATAGCGGCGTTCAGTGAGAGCAGATTGGTTTGTGTGGAGAGATCCGATATGACTCCAACAATTTGGTTGATTTCATTTGATTGTCCATTAAGCTCCGCAATAACCGAAGCAAGCCCATTGACCGTATCATTAATTGATCCCATTTGCGCAACGGCTGTTTTAATCGATTCGTTCCCAAGAGCTGCCTTATCTGACGCTTCGGAAGCTTTGGAAGAGACAGTATGTGTATTCTCAGCAATTTGCTGAAATCCAATCGACATATCATTAATCGTCTGATAGCTTTCATTCACAAGCTTCACTTGCTGTTCAACGCCAGAGGCAACATCCTGTACAGTAACCGCGATTTGCTCTGTTGCAAGCGATGTTTGTTCGGCGCTTGCGCTTAGTTCTTCTGAGGATGCGGCTACTTGCTCCGCATTGGAATCAACTTGTTTAATCAAAGCTCTAAGATTATCGGACATCGTGTTAAACGAACTCGCAAGCATACCCGTTTCATCTTTATTTTTTATAATAATGGCTTTGCCTGTAAGATCCCCAGAAGCAATCTTCTCCGCAGCTTTTACGACTTGAATAATGGGTCTGGTGATGAGTCGGCCTATTAACAAAGCGATGGATATGCCAAGCACAAGAGCGATGATCCCGAGTGTAATGATGAATCTGATGACTTCGTCCACTTGTTTGGATGCTTTCGCTGAGCTTATGTTCAGCTGCTCTTGTTGATAGGTTTCCATGTCCGTAAGAATTTTCTCAATCTTTGTTGTTATGGTGCGTCCCTGGTTCGCAAGAAGAGTGGTATACTCCTTCTCTTGATTCTCCTTTTTGAGACTGATAACCTTTTCAAGAAGCTGAAAATACTCATTTTCGATGAGATCGGCTTGCTTGAGTGAGTCAATCATTGTAGGAGTATAGAATGTAGATGCCAGCTGCTTGCTGATGTTCATATAATTTTCATGAGCAGCAGTTATTCCGTTTAGCGACGTTTGATCACCAAGCATGGCGTAAACTCGTATGGCAACCTGCTCTGATTTTACAGCTATGACCATGTTCTTAATATGCAGCATTTTTTGTGTTCGATCTTCAATTAATTCTGTATATGTACGATTAAGCGATGTGAGCTGAGTTAAATTAATGCTCAAAATCATAGTTAATAATATAAGGATAGCAATAAATCCTCCGAGCAGTTTTTTGCTAATCGTTAGGTTTCTCATAGGTAACCTCCAGTAAAATTCTTATAAAAGATGCGATGGGGTATTGGCAAGATGTGCAGGATTACTGTTGTAATGATCGCCTCCGAAAGAATATGAATGGTAAAATCCAGTGTGTATGTTCTATAAAATTGTAAGTTAGTATATCATATATACTTTCGACAATCTAGTTCGGTAGAACCACGCGAATAATAGGTATATATATTCACCAAGGGTAAGTATATGACTTGTTCAAGTTGAGAAATCAACTAGTCTCTTGTTTAAAGTTGCAAGCATTCAGCACTCGTTATTTCTTTTCGTGCAAATATGATAAAATTGTTTCAGTATCCGATTTATTGATATGGTTTTTCTGAAATATGGGGAGGGATAAAGTTGCAGCTGATTAATCAAGAAAAGGTGCAGCAGAGGATAGATAGCTTTAAAAATCAGGAACTTTTTATTCATCTTGAAATGACTACAGGTGCTTACGCTGCTCATCTCGACAGCTCAAAGCATCCAGCAGCCAATTTCCTTACGAATGTGGTGATTCGTTATTCTCACGGTTCGATTGCAGGGAGCGGGCCTTATCGGGTTGGCTTGAAAATGTCGCAAGGCTGGGTATACTCGGAGGGGCTTACCCACTGGGATGAAAACGAACCGGAGCGGCTGATTCTGGCAGGCCATGATGGGCAAGGAAAACTTGTCGTATCACTGCAATTAAGCAAGGAACCCTTCTGATGAGAGAGGAGATTAGAAATTCTGTGGGACAAAATAATATTTTAGTTATACTGCCACATCCGGATGATGAGGCTTTCTCCGTTTCGGGGACACTGGCTAAGCTTATCCAAGATGGAGCTCATGTGACCTATGCTTGCTTGACACTTGGGGAAATGGGCCGAAATATGGGAATACCCCCGTTCGCCAATCGGGTCACTTTACCCGCTATACGCAAGCTTGAACTGGAGGAATCATGCCAAGCCATCGGCATACAAGATTTGAGAATGCTTGGTTTTCATGATAAAATGCTCGAATTTGAAGATCATGAGCAGTTGGATGGGCAGATAAAAGCTCTTATTCAGGAGCTGAATCCATCAATTGTGTACACTTTTTATCCAGGCTACAGCGTTCATCCCGACCACGATGCATGTGGGGCGTCCGTCATTAGGACAGTCGGCAGGCTGCCGCAAGCGGAGAGGCCAATTGTATATTGCGTAGCTTTTTCCAAAAACCATCAACAAGCGATTGGCAAACCTCAAATCGTGAATGATATTAAACCTTTTTTGCATCAAAAAATGGCTTCGATACAAGCACATCGTTCCCAGTTTCAAGCGGCCGAGTTAATGGGCAATAAAACCCTTCAGGATGCGGAAATACAAGAGCGCTTTGGAACGGAGCGTTTCTGGATCTACCCATTCGCCTAATAAATATTCATAAATAAGATAAGCAGCTCTAAGGAATTGTCCTTAGAGCTTTTTTTTTCTGTTGGATCGGCAGCGATTTCATCAGAGCATGAAAGAGCTAGATAGTTTGAGTTACTCATCTAGCTAGAATGTGGATAAAAAACCAAGGTGGATCTAATGGAAAATCATTCGCTAATTATGGGCATTCCCATCCCTAAAATAACGATGGGTGAAACTGTCGATTTGATTGACGAAGTTATTAAAGAGAAAAAAAAGAGCTTTTCCACGTGGTGACGTTGAATCCAGAAATCAGTATGTCTTGTCAGCAAAATTTAGAGCTTCGTTCCATTATTAACGACGCGGCACACCTTACTGCTGATGGTGCAGGCATCGTCATGGTCTCTCGGTTAAAGGGGAATCCGCTGCCAGAACGTGTTACGGGATGCGATCTTCTTATTAACCTTTTGGAGATGGGAAACAAAAAATGCTGGTCGTTCTATCTTTTGGGCGCAAGTGAGTTGACGAGTAAAAAGGCTTCAGAAGTAATAAATATGAAATACCCAAACGTATCTATACTCGGAAGATATCATGGCTTTTTTGATCATAGGGAAGAGGCGCGAATTGTTGATGAAATAACGAACTTGAGACCGGATGTTTTAGTTGTTGCTCTAGGCGCCCCTAAAGCTGAGTTTTGGATTCATAAGTTTAAAAACACACTAAATGCTAGAGTTGCTATTGGCGTTGGCGGGAGCCTTGATACGATCGCTGGAACAGTGAAGAGAGCGCCGGTAATATGGCAAAAGATAAATTTGGAATGGCTTTACCGATTAATAAAGCAGCCTTCTAGATGGAAAAGACAATTAATTTTACCTCGTTTTGCAATGAAAGCATTGTTATTCAAAGATAGAAACTGATTATAATCATGGCTTAATCTACACCTACGGAGGAAGATTAATTGGATCACATCATTCCGCATAAAATATTTACAGTTTGTTTAATTACGCATGGAAGAGAAGGATCAAAAGAACATAAATGAACATGTAAGGTTCGATTCCGTCCCGAGCCACCATAACTTCAAACAAAAAAGCCTTGCGGCTCTCGAAATGGATTCGAAAGCTGCAAGGCTGGATGATGCGATATATAAGAAATTATGATTGCTGTGAGATGGACAAGCCAAGTCCTTCGGCAATCCGTTGACCAAAATCGGGGTCTGCTTTGAAGAAATGGCCGATCTGACGAAGCTTGATCTCATCTTTCTCAACGGGCTTCATAGCGCCGACGATCGTATCAATAAGGCGGGCGCGTTCCTCTTCGCTGATAAGGCGATAAAGGTCGCCAGCTTGTGTGTAGTGGTCATGATGGTCAAAAGGAGCGCTGTCTGCATTTCCTGACACTTCGAACGGAGTTGGCTTGTTTTCCGGCGACTCCGTTGGTCCTCCATAGCTGTTAGGCTCGTAATAAATCGATGCTCCTCCGTTGCCGTCCGCACGCATCTGGCCATCGCGCTGGTGATTGTTCACCGGAGCGACAGGGCGATTAATCGGCAATTGATTATGATTGGCACCAACACGGTAACGATGAGCGTCGGAGTAAGCAAAGAGACGTCCTTGCAGCATCTTGTCCGGTGAAGCTTCAATACCTGGAACAAATGAACCAGGTGAGAACGTTGCTTGCTCCACCTCTGCAAAATAATTTTCCGGGTTGCGATCAAGCACCATGCGACCGACTTCAATTAATGGATAATCCTTTTGAGACCAGACTTTCGTTACGTCAAACGGATCGAAGCGATATGTATTCGCATCCTCTTCAGGCATGATCTGCACATAAAGCTTCCACGCTGGAAAATCTCCACTTGCTATTGCATTAAATAAATCTTCGGTATGATAATCAGGATTTTCCCCAGCAATTTTGGCAGCTACCTCATTAGAAATGTTTTGAACACCTTGCTCTGTTTTGAAATGGTATTTCACCCATACCGCTTGGCCTTGGTCATTCACCCATTTGAAAGTGTGGCTTCCAAAACCATGCATATGTCTAAACGTAGCAGGAATCCCGCGGTCAGACATAAGAATCGTAACCTGATGCAGAGACTCAGGCGATAAGGACCAGAAATCCCATACCGCATTCGGGTTTTTTAAATGGGTTTGAGGATGACGCTTTTGAGTATGAATGAAGTCTGGAAATTTGATCGCATCACGAATAAAGAATACAGGTGTATTATTGCCGACTAGATCATAGTTTCCTTCATCTGTATAAAATTTAACGGCGAAACCGCGTGGATCGCGCACCGTATCGGCAGAGCCGAGCTCGCCCGCTACGGTTGAAAAACGTATAAACATTGGAGTACGTTTTCCTACTTCGGACAAAAAGTTGGCTTTCGTATAAGACGTGACATCATGCGTAACTTGAAAGTAGCCATGTGCGCCTGCGCCTTTGGCATGGACAACGCGTTCTGGAACACGCTCTCTATTGAAATGCGCCAGCTTTTCAAGCAGATGAACATCCTGAATTAATGTGGGACCACGTGAGCCTGCTGTCATCGAGTTTTGGTTGTCTCCAACGGGAGCGCCAAAGCTAGTTGTGAGCTTGTTCTTCTCAGTACTCATAATAGATTCACCTCATTGATTTTGTATGATTACGCCTCATACCTTATGTTACCGTTTTATAGGAGGAAATCAATATCATTTTATAATCATTCTAAATAAAATTTTTCGTCAAATTGTGCATATCGTGCTAGGGATTTTGTCGCAGACTCGTGCATACGGCGCCGCAGGTGCTCGCCATCGATGATGCGAACCCGCTTTCCGAGGAAGCGAGTTTTGGATAGAACATATTCGCTGTCCTTGCTTGAAAAGTGTAATTGAATCGTATATTCGTTGGAGTCGGCAGCGTAACTGACTTCTTTCTCGAAGCAAGAAAAAGCATACAAAATGCGAGAGAGCTCCCCGTTGTATTCGGGAACAACAAGAATATTCGCACTCATGCTGCGTTTTTTCATTAAGCCTTGAACGATACCAATTAGCTGCTCGTAATATTCCGTTGGACAAACCTGCTCGCTGCTGCCCGTCACGTTATCAAGCTTCGTGCTCATCAGCGTTCGATGATTGATATGGTACCAGAGAAGATACCATTCCCGTTTGACCATCGAATATTCCAGCTTATAGGGAAGACCCCTTTGCTCCGTACAGGTGCGGTCTCCTTTAATTTTATAGCTTATATATAGTAGGCTTTTGTTAGTGATAGCTTGGCGAAGCGGACGAAGGTAAGAATGATAGACTTGCTTCTCTCTACTAGCTGCCTTATGCAGAAGCCCGCCAGTATCCAAGGATTGATCTTCTTCTAATATAGTGTTCATTTGAATAAGCGTTTCTGGAGACAAAGCAGCCGCAGCAGCGGGATGCTCAAGCATGGTCTTCAGCCAGCTTCGCTCATGCGAAGTCATGATGAACGTACCGGAGCCTTCCAGCTTGGATAAAATCTGATAGTTGAATATTTTCTCAAAAGGATTCATAGTAGCTTTTTATCTCCTTCCATTCCTCAATCAGTTCCTGCCTCAGCTTCATGGGAGCAAGCACCTCGCAGCTTGAGCCAAAGCTCCTAATCCAAGGCTTGATTTCAATCGTTCCGTTCACCTCAATTTCATAGATGAAGGATTCTTCACTTTCTTCCAAAATAGTGCCCCATTGTCCTTGGAGCAGAACACGCTCCATCACGAAGCTTGGAATATGAGGTCCCGGATGAAAGAAGCGAACCCGCACTAGAACAGGCTTGCCCGTATCAATTAGCCAGCTATGTTTAATCCGCTGCTCCAGCTCCTCTCTTTTGGACTCGAATAATGCCACGGGGGACGCTTCCTCTTCCGAAATTTGGGTTAAGCCTTCCATTCGGTATTTCTTAATGCCGTAGCGGGCGTGATGACCAAGAAGGTACCAGCGGCCATATTGATGATCGTAAACAACTTTTAGAGGGAGCAGCGTTTCCTGCTGTCCTTCGGTATCGCGCTCAAATAATGGATTCGTATTTTTGGATGTGTAGCTGGTTTCTTTTTTCGGCGAAAAATAGAGAAAGCTGACCGAGCGCCGATGACGTATCGCAGCAAGCAGAGTAAAGAGATGTGCCTCGTCCAAAATACGAGAGTAATAGTGGTATTTATATAAGAAGGGTTCAACCGAGCCGTAATCGACCTGATTCCGATTCATGTATTTCTTGACACCATCACGCAGCAAATAACCCTGTACGGAGGGGATTTGGGTATTTGCCATAACGTCTACAAAGTCATAAAGATCGAGCAGCTCATCGCGTGAGAGCTGCTGTACTAAATCATTGTATATCCGATAGCGAAAAGGGCGCGTTCCAGACTCTTTTTTGATGACGCCTACTTGCTCTAAATATTTCAAATCGCCTCGTATCGTTTTTTCGTCAGGCAGCGAAAGCTCTTCCGGCTTGCTGCTGCAGCATAGATCGAGGAGCTCCATTGCAGTGAATGACTTCTCGCGCATAGCAGCAAGCAATAAGGAGAGGCGCTGACTCTCTGATTCTTTTAGAGATTTGGCGCGAAATAGAAACAGAAGCATCGGTTCCGAAGAATCAAGATAGCTGTAACGAATGGTTTCGGCAAACTCCTTGCCTTTATCCTCAGGCAGCTGTTGGTAAACGCTATTCACAACCTCTTTCAGACGTTTGATCGTTTTATCGAAGGTATGGATGGAGATGCCCAGCCTGTCCGCATACTGCTGGCGATTATATGCACCGCTCGTAAGAACGAGCATCCGCAAAAACTGGATCTCTTTATCAAAGCTTTCTTTTGCCATTTATGTATTCCTCCGATCATAAGCGCTCTTCTTTTCTATCTTAACAGGAAGAGCGCAAATTTGAACAAAAAGGAAAATTTTTCTCCATCGTAATACTTTCACCATGTTCACGGTCTCCAAAATCAGGCAATATAAAGCTCATAAGAAGCGAGCAAGCCAACGAGTTATGACACGTATAGCTTGAAGCACGGGAGGTATTACGATGATAATGCAGCATAAGAGACATGGAGGCAATCATCATGAAATGGAGCTTGAGCATGGCTCACTCCACGTATTTGCGAATGAAGATGTGCTCCAAGCCTTTGGGGACAAAGTATATGAAATGGCAAACAACAATTTGCAAATTCCTCGAAATCAATATATGAGCTATACTCCTGATGCCCACGTTGGCATTGGAACCTGCATTGGGACGACTGCGGTCTGGAATATGAAAAATGGCTGTGTATCTCCCTCTATTGTCGGCTCTGATATTGGCTGTGGGATGCGCGTTCATACAACATCGCTTCATAAGCGTGAGCTTGCTGACAAAAACATTCGTAGAGCATTAATCGCCGCAATCGAGAAATATGTACCGACTAACGAGCGTAAGAACTCGAACTACGACGATATCGATGTTATGAGTGTGGTACAGCAT
>NZ_JBFTSN010000114.1:0-16366 GCF_056400045.1 Paenibacillus sp. 01L418 | reverse complement strand
GAACAACGGCGGCGGCGGTGGTGGTTCTGGAGTAGAGAAACCAGAAAAACCCGAAGACTTCTTAATCGTTGATCTTAAGGATTTGCCTAAAAACTTGAACCGCGGTATGCCGCTTTCGATTAAAGTCATTACGAAGCGCACTGAAAATGCTATTGTTATTCCTCCTTCTACGCTTCGTTCTATTGGATCTCGTACGTACGTGCAGGTCATTGAAGGCGAAGTTAAGCGCGAAGTTGACGTAGAGGTCGGCCAACAAACCTCGACGAATATCGAGATCCTCAAAGGGTTGAAACCGGGGCAGAAAGTTGTAGGTCGATAGCCAATGGGAATTCCGCTGTTTCGTTTTTTGTTCCGCAAAATGTGGAACACGCGCTGGCTAACCTTAAGCACGCTGGCTGGGCTAACTCTGGCGGTTGCATTTGCAACGAGTATCCCTATGTATGCAGATGGCGCACTCAAGAGAGTAGTAGCCGAATCACTGCAGCAGAAGAGTACCGGATTACCTGCGGGCTCGCTTCTCATGAGATATCAATCACCTGCTGGCGGGAAAACGGATTTAGCAGCGCTGTCGGAGCTTGAAAAGTATATTAAAGATGGAATACCGAAGGAAATTGGATTTCCATTTGGTACGTATGTAAACAGCTATTCCATTCGCGGTGCAGAGGTCGTTCCTGAGGATWCAAGCAAAGTAGACGCAGGACGAAACCGTCAACTGACGATTATGAATCTGTCAGAACTTGAAAAAAATACAGAGCTGACTCAAGGTAAATGGTTTTCAAATACCGAAGGGGATGGAGATATACTCGAAGCAGTCATGTTCGAGGAAGCAATGTATAGAAATGATGTACATATCGGCGATGTTTTTGAATATCCGATATACGGTGGACTGGATCTGACATTGCGAGTGAAAATTGTCGGAGCAGTCAAACCGCTTACTGATACGAGTTCATACTGGTATCAAGGGATGGAAAGCTTGCTGAACACGTTCCAAATAAGCAAAGCAGCATTCGAAAAGACGCTGTTAGCGAATAAAAAAATACCGCTGCATAATGCAAGCTGGTACTACGCATTTGATTTATCAGAAGTAAAAACGAGTCAATTAACACCGTTAAGCAAGACGCTAGAACGCTTGAATATTGAGCTTTATCAGCGTCTTAAGGACACAAGAGTAGAAATTTCTTTTGCATCCACGCTTACCGAATTTAAGAAACAAAGCCTGCAGCTGCAAACATTGCTGTTTACGCTAGCTGCTCCAATGCTTGCGATGGTGTTTTTCTTTATTGCCATGAATGCAAGGCAGTCACTGGATAAGCAGCGAAGCGACATTGCAGTGCTTCGAAGCAGGGGGGCCGGCACACGGCAAATCATATGGATTTATTTGCTCGAAGGACTACTGCTTGGAGGGATCGCGCTTGGAAGCGGTCCGTTTATCGGTTGGTTCATGGCGAAGAGTATCGGATCAGCCAATGGCTTCCTTTCTTTCGTTAATCGGAAGTCCATACCGGTTGGCTTCTCTACAGAGGCCATTATTGCTGGTGGAGCTGCAGTCTTTCTAGCGCTTATGGCGACCATTATTCCAGCTGTTATTTATGCAAGATCTTCAATCGTAAGTTATAAGCAGGATCTGGCGCGTTCTGATCGCAAGCCAGTTTGGCAGCGTTGGTATCTTGATGTCTTGTTAATTGCCGCTGCTGGTTATGGCTGGTATATGTTCAATGAGCGCCAAATGTTGACATTCAAAACAGGCATGACAACGGATCAATTAAACGTACAGCCATTTTTATTTTTTGTTCCTGCCTTATCAATCTTTGCATTTGGGTTGTTTTTCTTAAGATTATTCCCATGGCTTTTGAAGGTGTTTACATGGTTAGGACGCAAATTTTTACCGGTTCCGCTATATTTGACGCTGACTCAGCTTTCACGTTCATCCAAGGGATATTACCCATTGATGATTCTATTGGTGCTGACGCTGGGGCTTGGTGTTTATAACGCATCGGCAGCTAGAACGATTGATTTGAACTCCACGGAACGTACGCTGTATAAATACGGAGCAGACGTAACCATTCAAACGGTATGGGAAGGCTCTCCGGAAATTACCACGACGCCTGGCAACAACGGCGGAAATGGTGGCAACGGCGGCAGTGGAGGCAATGGCGGCGGTTCTGGCGGCGGTGGAAACGGCGGAAATGGTGGAGGAGGCAACGGCGGTGGTTCAGGCGGCGGAGGCGGTGGCGGTCAAACCATACCTTCAAAGATGTTGTTCAGTGAACCTCCATTTGAGCTATTCCGTTCCCTTGAAGGCGTAGAAGCGGCTGCTCGTGTACTACAGACGAAGGGCAGCGTGGTCATTTCAGGCAAATCGATTGGTCAAGGAACCGTAATGGGAATTGATAATGTCGACTTTGCCAAGGTCGGCTGGTTCCGCAATGATTTGTACCCAGTTCATCCGAATTATTATTTAAATAATTTGGGTAAATATGAGCATGCGGCACTTATTCCTTCGAAAGTAGCAGAGAAATATCAATTAAAAATCGGAGATCCTGTGTCAGTTGGATTCGCCGAAGGTAAAGTGGATTTTATGGTCGTTGGCATTTTGCCTTATTGGCCTAGCCAATATCCAGATAAATCTCCGTTTATTATCACGAATTTAGATTATATTTATGACCAGCTTCCGCTTATTCCTTATGAGGTTTGGCTGAAGATGAAGCCTGATGCTAAAGTAGCTCCGATCGTTGAAGCGCTGCAAAAGGCTGGGGTGGAGATAGCAGCTATTAAAGATGTAAGAAGCGAGCTAATCATTCAATCGAAGCTTCCAACTAGGGGCGGCGTATTCGGAATATTGAGCTTAGGTTTCCTTGTTTCGGTCATCATCACATTAGCTGGCTACGTTCTATTCTGGTTCTTTAATCTCTCAGGGCGCGTTGTCCAATTCGGGGTATTGCGGGCAATGGGATTATCGCGAAGACAGCTTACGGGGATGCTGCTTCTGGAGCAGCTATTTACAGCAGGACTTGCGATTGGACTTGGGGTGTTAATTGGTAAAGGTGTGAGCTTGCTCTTCCTTCCATTCTTGCAAACGACAGAAAACGTTGCAGAAACAGTACCGCCTTTCCGAGTCATATTCGAGTCTAGCGATACGAACCAATTGTTCATAGTTGTCGGATTTATGATGCTGACCGGCGCATTGCTGCTCTTCCTGCACATACGCAGGCTTAGAGTGCATCAAGCGGTCAAGATGGGAGAAGAACGATGACAACAGCGATGATCGATTGCGAAGGTCTAGTGAAAATTTACAAGACAGACGATCTAGAGGTCGTTGCCCTGCAAGGCTTGAACCTAAAAGTAAACGAAGGCGAGCTAATGGCTATTATCGGCAACAGCGGCAGCGGGAAATCGACGCTTCTGAATACGCTGGGCGGTCTTGACCGCCCTTCAGCCGGCCAGGTGCATGTAGGTCCATGGGATCTTCTGAAGATTTCCGAAGAGGATCTAGTGAAATACAAGAGGGAGACGGTAGGATTTATTTGGCAAAATAATGCCAGAAACCTGCTGCCTTATCTTACTGCCCTCGAAAATGTAGAAATGCCGATGATGCTTTCAGGGAAGGTTGATCGCGCATATGCAAAGCAGCTGCTTGAATGGGTTGGCTTGAAGGAGCGAATGCATAACAAGCTCCATCAATTATCAGGCGGTGAGCAGCAAAGGGTTGCCATTGCGATTTCATTGTCGAATCGCCCGAAGCTACTGCTTGCGGATGAACCGACAGGTTCGGTTGATACGGCTACCTCCGATTTGATTATGGGTATTTTCCGCAGGTTGAATCGCGAGATCGGTATTACCATCGTCATTGTAACGCATGACTTGACGCTTGCTGGCAAGGTAGACCGAGTGGTTGCCATTCGCGATGGCTTGACGAGCACTGAGTTCATTAAACGCAATCCGAATATTAATCTTGATGGAGGTGAGGCAGAGCTTCCAGCTGTAAGCAGCGGACTGCAGTCTGTGCATGAAGCCTATGTCGTGGTAGATCGCGTTGGACGTTTACAAGTGCCTAAGGAATATTTATCTGCTCTTAATATTAAAGACAAAGCAACGATGGAATTTGACGGCGAGCGGATTATTATTACTCCGCCTAAATCACTAGGGGGTTAAAATCAAATGAATAATAAAAGATTGTCAGGCAAGCGAATTCGCAAATTTACTTTAGTATCGTTAACACTTACCTTGCTTATTGGCCTGCTAGCAGCGTGCAGCAGCGGCTCAGACAGCTCTACAGAAAAACGGGTTTTACGTATTGGCGTGCTTTATGGCGGTGCGGATAATGAGCCGTATTTCCGTCAGCAATACACGGATATGTATGAAATGTCTCATCCTAACATTGAGTTCCAAATCGTAGGCGCAATCAACTATGATGATCAACGCTTTGAACAGCAAGATCCTGCAAAGCCAACAAAGCAGCCAGATCCGTATGAAAAAATGAAAGAAATGCTAACTGGATCAAATCCAGTCGATGTTGTTGTTCTGGATTACAATATGCTTCGTCGGATGACACAAGACAACTTGCTGCAACCGCTGGATCCGCTAATAGCACAAGATAAATTCGACTTGTCGGATTATGTTCCAACTGTTGTTGAAGGCATTAAAGCTGCTGGTGACGGCGGATTGTATGCATTGACGCCAACTTTTAACTCTTCTGCACTATACTACAACAAAAAAATGTTTACTGAAGCTGGTGTAACTCCTCCGACAAACAAAATGGAGTGGACTGAAGTTCTTAACCTAGCACGTCAAGTGGCTAAAGGTGAAGGCGTGGACCGTAAATTTGGATTCTCCTTCAATCGTTGGTCCAACGACGGCTTTAGCAATGCGCAGTCTTATAGCCAAGCATTGCAGCTAAAAATGTGGGATGACAAAGGCGAGAAAATGCTCGTCAATAGCGATCAGTGGGAAAATGTATGGAGCACTGTTGCATCGCTGTATCAAGAAGAAGTTATTCCAACACAAGAATTTATGAATAAAATGTATGAGAAGCAAAACGCGGAAGGTGGCAATGACCCATTCTATGGTGATTTGTTCATCAAAGGCAAAATTGCGATGACGATCGGTGATTATGGTTATATCAATGAGCTTAAGAGAGCTTCGGACAACGCATCGAAAATTAAAGATTTTGAAGCTGTTGATTGGGACGTTGTGACAGTTCCCGTTTCTCCAAGCGATCCTGAAGTAGGCAGCAGTATTTCATTGAGCCAGTTGATGGGTATTAACAACAAAGCTCAAAACGATAAAGACGCTTGGGATTTCATCAAGTTCTCCAACAGCAAGGAATGGGCTAAGCTGAAATCGAGAAGTCTTTATGAAATGGTTGCACGTAAGGAATTTTTGACGCCAATCGGCGGTTTGCAGTACAACATTGACGCATTTACTTCACTTAAACCAATGCCAGCTGTAGATACGGACAAAATCTTCCGTGAGAAACCAGGTGCATGGGAAGCTCAACAACCTGGCTATGAATTGTTCCAGGCCGTAATCGAGAAGAAAAAATCGGCTCGTGAAGCACTAGCTGAGTGGGAAACACGTGGAAACGCGGTTTTGGAAAAAATTAAAAACAATCCAACTGGAGAAGGCAACGGCGGCGGAGTCGAAATTATGCCAATGCCAAGATAATTTGAAATAAGGAAAAAGCCCGTAATCGACCTCTGCGTCGTTTGCGGGCTTTTTCCTTAATATTTGTCTAACCTCGTAATAGAAAGGACTGGTAAGCGGTCCAAGAGCCGTTCTCGGTCTGATACATCAGATGTATGCGATCAATTCTCGAAGTAAGATCAATGGACTGCATGCGCAGATTTCCGAATAAATCATGCAGCTCATCAGCTGAGATTTCTTGCCCTATCGTGACATGTGGCGTGTAAACATATTTAGGCTCGACAATGGCCAGCGGACCGCTGCATACGCTCTCCTGGAGCTTCTGCATGGAAACGGTGTCTTCAAGCGCTAAATAGAGCACATGACTTACAGGGAAAAAAGTAGATACACGGTTCAAATGGATAGAGAAAGCAGGCAGCTTAGATGTGGTTTGCTCTAAATGAGCGACTGCTAGCTGCAATTCATCGTCTGACCAATCTTCTGCGTATCGTACTGTCAAATGAGCAGGCACAGCTGTGTAATGCGGATCATGGCGTCTTCGCCAGCTATTAGCGAAGTCCTGTACATGCTTTTCGGGGAAAACAACAATTCCATATAACATGGTCTTCAGCTCCTTCGAAATGACCTATTTTGAGTATACCCCATTTGCATGTATGATCCCAATTTTGGGGTATTCTAATGTATACAGCCTTTATTGGAGTGATAAGCATCAGCTTCTCCAATAAGATAGTGGAGGGATGACATGAGATGGGTATATTGGGTTCGCCTATATGAAACCAAATTTCAAGCGGGTTGTTTGGTTAGGAGAATGGAGAATGACGGTTGGATGTATGGCTATGAAACTCCGCATGAGGTAGAGGTATTTCGATCCCGAAAAGGGCGATACGGCGTGAGGTTTATACCATAAAAAATAAAAAGAAAATAAATTAGAATATTTTGCTTGACTTAAAACACACCTATATAGTATATTATTTTATGTCGCCAATTCAACTGGCTTTGCTCAAATGGATATACGTCGCGGGGTGGAGCAGCCCGGTAGCTCGTCGGGCTCATAACCCGAAGGCCGCAGGTTCAAATCCTGCCCCCGCAACCAACCTTTCGATGAATACGTTGAAATATACGTTTTTCGAGGGCCCTTAGCTCAGTTGGTTAGAGCGGTCGGCTCATAACCGATTGGTCGGGGGTTCGAGTCCCTCAGGGCCCACCATAAGCAAAACCTTTACAACATGCCGGGGTGGCGGAACTGGCAGACGCACAGGACTTAAAATCCTGCGATGGGTGACCATCGTACGGGTTCGATTCCCGTCCTCGGCATACCTCGAAGACATTGACGAGTCAATGGTTTTCACGAAGTACATAAGATGTACGAACGATAAAAGAACCTCCTTTATAGAATCTGACTTGTCAGTTCTAAACAAAGGAGGTTTTTTTATCGTTAGGTACTTAATATCTAGCAATTTAATTTAATATGTTAATTTCTAAAGCTGTTAAGTAAATTAGAGGCTGGCAGTAATTAATTTATAGCAGCTTGTCTCGCAGCATTATGGGCTAACCTATGGAGGGTATTGTTTTTCTTGTGCTTGCTTATGTATTTTATTTGTATGTGAACGCYGGGATACATATTATTTAAATGATGTAGAACTGCCAATATTTCATCTCTAGCATCTTTATGATGTGAATGAGAAAAATAATCTTTTGATAAAATGTTTGCGATTTGACTGCAATCAGTATAGATAATAGCGAATTTCGGCTCATACTCCGTCAGCGCACTTGCAAGTATTTCAAGACTGTAACGAACAGCAAGCAATTCACCGTAATTGGAACCTTCAATATGTTCCATCATAATTTTTTTGGCGGTAACGCGTATTGTTCTATTGAAGACAAAGCAACAAGCTGCTCCATGATTATTTTGCGCAACGAAACCGGAGTAATCACAATACAAACAAATCATACTCTTGTTCATAATGTTTTGTCTTAAACGGGGATTGGCATATGCTCTTTTTATTAGCAATTCTGTTGTAGTATCCACAAAATCTATCCTCCAGATTATATTCCTTCTTTCATTATTTTAATCATCGTCAAAAAAGAGATGGGCTAGTCTTCAAATGGAAAATCCTCGAAATATTTTTTACTTTAAGGATAGGCGAATGGATTAAGGTATACATCGGAGCTGATAAGCGTAAGTTTTAATAGGAATGTGTCTGAATAAGGAAGTAACATTAATGATGTAATACTGGAGGGGACTCGGCATGAAAGCAGGTTTTTGGATTCGATTAGGAGCTTCATTGCTGGATGGCATTATTATTGGCATTCCGTTAGCCATTATTTCATTATTATTTACAGGAGGATATGAAGGGAGAGATTATTTTACAGATGTGGTCTCATTCCTTTACTCGTTACTGGTTCCGGTATTTTGGAGCGGCTATACCATTGGGAAAAGGATATGCGGCGTACAGATTAGAAAGCTGGATGGCTCACCTCCAGGTATAGGTACCATGTTATTGCGTAATGTTGTCGGTGGACTCGTTTATGGATTAACATTAGGTATTGCTGTGATCGTCAGCGCCTTTATGGTCGGTTTGCGCGATGACAAAAGAGCGATTCATGATTTTATAGCAGGAACAGAAGTGGTGCATTCTGATTAAGCTGTCTTATGAGCTCGTTGCGATATCATGCAGCGGGCTTTTTTTATTATACTTTTGACATTTGCCACGATATTTAATGAGGGAACTTTTTTGCTTTCTCTATTTTGAATGAAGTAAACTAAGAGTTGTATTGAAATACCTGAGCGATAAGGGAAGTAGGTGGATGATTGATGCAGCACAAGAACGAGGAGACTTCACTTAAGCTAAGCGCGCGTCGACTCTATGCGGAGATATTCTCTTTAAAGGACACGCTTTACAATGATCTTCTAAATCGGTTTAAGGATGATGTATCACTCACGGAAAAAGCGGAGCAGTGGAAAACCGGCATAATGGCAGCTGCGATCTCTACAGCGCTTTACAGCTCTTCTCTGGGTGGAAACAAGGAGTTTCCTTATGTCTATTCCTATTTGAAAATAAAGCTTAAAACGTATCATTCTGAAGGGGAAGCGGCGATAGAGGACTGTATGACTGTCATTTCAGGCCTATTAAATGAAGCTGATTACGAGTCTGATTCGTTTTCCGAAGGAATTGCTTTATGGCTTTATTTTAGTATTCAAGGAAAAGAGTCGTTTGTAKAAGAAGAGACGGTTCCATATTTGCTTACTGGACAATATATTAATCAAGTTTTTTATAATTGGTTTGATAAGCAGAGCTAATAAAGGCTGCTTATTCAAAAACGATTGCTTTTGAAGGGGATATTAATGATTATGAATACGTTAGCAAATGATTGGGCGCAGAAATTGCAGAGTGAGCTTGAAGCGCCTTACATGCAAGAGCTTTTTGCCATACTGGCAGAGAAATATAAAACGACCACAGTTTATCCGGAAGCGGAAAATATATACAATGCACTTCATCATACATCCTATGAGCAGACGAAAGTGGTCATTTTAGGACAAGACCCCTATCATGGACCAAAACAGGCGCATGGGCTTAGCTTCTCCGTGCAGCCAGGATTAAAGGTACCTCCTTCACTAAAAAACATTTACAAAGAGCTGGAGTCGGATGTAAGGGCCACTGTGCCTGACCATGGAAGCTTGCTTTCATGGGCTAAGCAAGGAGTGCTGCTTCTAAATACAGTGCTTACGGTGGAGGATGGCAATCCTAATTCCCATCAAGGAATAGGGTGGGAGCAATTTACCGATCAGATTATTGCCGCTCTAAACGATAGGGAGAAGCCCGTGGTATTTATACTATGGGGCAAAAATGCAGAAGCGAAAGCGAAGCATATTAATGGGGACAAGCATCATTTAATTATTTCACCGCATCCGAGCCCATTTGCAGCGCGCAAAGGTTTTTTTGGAAGCAAACCATTTTCCAGGACAAATCGTTTCTTAGAATCGATTGGAAGCGAGCCGATTGACTGGTCGATTCCGATGCTGAATGAGCTTGAAAGCAAATAAAAAAAAGACTTCTCAACTGTCTGATGGTTATAAGACAGGTAGAGAAGTCTTTTTTGGTTTAATTGATGATGATCGCTTTGCCTGTTGATGATTCACTTGATCCCGTAGATTGCGAGGATTGGGTGAGTACTGGCTTTAGCTTAGCATCAATATAAGTGGAGGCGGATACATCTGTAATAACTTGAGGATACATTTTATCAGGATCAGGCATGACCAATTCTACATTGATGAAAGCTTGATCTCCTTCGAAAGCAATAGAGGTAATACGGAAACCATAACCGGGATGTCCTACTTGAGTGCTTACGGTTACTTTATTGATTTGCGGGTTTACCGCCTCAATTGAAAGCTTCAGGTCGAGGCTCGGTTGCTCAGGCTTAGTTGGAATCGGAGCCGTCTCCTTTACAAATGTAATGGCGTCATATAGCCAGCCTGCTGCTTCACCGCGCAAAATAGCTTTTTTAGGATAAAACTTGTTCGCACTATCCAATGTGACGATTTTGCTTATGAGAAGCTTTTGAATGCTGTCCATGTAGGTTTTGTTCACATCAGCCGCATCTTCCAACTGCATGAAAATTTCAATAAAGGCGTAATCGCCTTTCGTCATCATAGCTTTAAACAAATGATGAGCAAATTGCTCGCGGGTCATGATGTCGTTAGCTTTGACCGTTTTTGGAATTTCTAGACCATTAATACTCGCGATGATAAAAGCTTGCGAATACCAAGCGTTATCTTTTATGTTTGTAAAATAGTCGCTTGCTTTAGGTTCTTTAATGAAGCGGATATGGTTGATATTAATATCTAGCCCTTTAACGATCAAAGAAACGCCTTCGGCATAAGTGAGCTTGCCTTTAGGAYTAAACTTGTCATGTTTATCTCCGCTTATTATGCCCATCTTCTTAAGCTCGTTAATTTTATGCTCGTTTACGTCATTTTTAACGTCCTTGAATGCCCATACGGATTGTCCAAGAGTGAAGAGCATCATTGCAACCAGTGTCATTGTCAGTATCAATCGTCTTTTCATACGGTCACCTCTTCTTTTATTTGCTGCAGCACTTACTTGACGTCGTTAAAAGACAAATTGTTGCAATTATTATACAATCATTATGACCGATTCCACTTTTGTGGAGACATCGTGATGAGAGTGGAGAGTCAGAAAAATCTGTAAAGAAATATGTTGACTTGGCGTCTTTCACCTGATATATTATTAATTGTCGCTAACATGATCTGGTAGCTCAGCTGGGAGAGCACTATCTTGACAGGGTAGGGGTCACAGGTTCGAACCCTGTTCAGATCACCATAACTTAAACTCCGAAAGCCTTGTCCAGCAAGGCTTTTTTTGTTGTGATCAACCATTGCCATGTCAACATAATCCCTTCATTGGTATCCGTGGTAGCAGCGTGGTAGCAAGCAATTCTAACTGATTAGTTCAAATTAGAAAAGCAATTTTGCTAGCTCAGCAGCTGCTTCTTCTTGCATGTTAGGGAACAGATGCGAGTACAGATCAATTGTAATCTTTATTGAGCTATGCCCCAATCTTTCCGACACTATTTTAGGATGCGTATTAATCTTGAGTAGCAGTGAGGCATTGGTGTGCCTAAGGTCATGAAAGGTGATTTTTTTCAATTCCGTTTTCTCCAGTAGTTTGTACCATATCCTATTGATGTTTCTTGGGTTAGCTTTTGTACCCAGCCCGTTACAGACAACAAGATCTTCCTGACTTAATGACTTTCCGAGTGAAAGCATTTCACGTCTAACCATTCTCATGTGCTTTTGAAGGTCGGTGGCTGTATCTGTATCGAAAGATATGGAGCGTATACTTGTAGCAGTTTTTGCTCCATGAATGATTTCTTTCCCATTATGGCTTAACGTTTGTCTAACGGATATCATTTTCCTATCGAAATCCACATCCATCCAACGAAGACCAAGTATTTCGCCTTGTCTCATCCCAGTGGTTAGAGCTAAATGAAAGGCAATGTAGTATCTGGTATAGGATCGTGCATAATTCAAGAATGCTTTCACTTCATTTACATCCCATACTTCGATTTCTTTCCTTTTAACTCTTGGCTTATCGATAAGGGAAGCGGCGTTCCGATTGATGATTTGTTTCTTGACTGCTGCATTTAAGGAAGTATTAACGATATTATATATTCGTTTAATTGTAGAATCAGCTAAGCCTTTGTCCTGGAGAGTGCTCAAGAATCTCTGAATGATCAATGGATTCAACTGTGTGAGGTTGATCCCTCCAAGTTCAGGGACTATATGCGTTCTCATATACACTTCAGTTACATGAGCGGTTTGAGAGGAGATCTGTTGTTTCTTCGCACGAATCCATTCAGTCAAATACTCACCATAAGTCATTTTTGATGGTTGGATGTATGCACCTTTATCTGCCTCGACTTGCGCTTCCCTTAGGGCTTTCTCAGCCTCTTTCTTCGTTTTGAATCCTCGTTTTTTTATTTGAATTCTTTTTCCGTTAGCGTCTTTACCTAAAGTAATAACATAGTAGTAGAAATCTTTGTTCTCTTTCTTTACGTTGTATTTACCAATATAACCTGCAACTCTAGTCATGTTTATTCTCCTTTCAATACGATTATTTATGGACCATATTTCACATCGGAATATCTAACGGATCACCTCGAATACGCACAATGCTCATTTTCATCACCACCTTTCAAGATAGATAATTACCGCTCATCCAGTTGTTGAAAACTTCCTTTAGAACTCGGATGGACTTACCAACTCTTATGACATGAAACTCGCCTGAATTAACGAGTTCATATGCTTGTCGACGGCCAATCCCTAATATTTGCTGAATATCGCTAACTCGAAGAACCTCTACATTTTCCAAGGTAAACACGACCTTTCGATTAGTGGTGGTCAGAACTAAACAAAAAAAGACAGGTACAATGACCTGTCCTCAAAGCAATCATATCCATACAAGAATAGAAGGATTTGCGGTTGGGCCGTTAAATCCAGCTTTCATGTTTTGACACAACTACTTATCTACTATTTAGCCCACTTCTCTAATGAAGGGCGCAATCCTACATCGCTACAACTACTAAGTGTCATTGGGATATGATCCTCTAACAGGTTTTCCTTACATCTATGTGTACAGCCCGATTAAGGCTGGAACTTTATTCATGTTTCTGTAGACCAGCCATTCATTTGATCTACGGCGTTCTTCTTTCTCGTCCATGTTTCCCGTCGAGCTTCAACCTTTCTAACTAGCGCTTTCACTTCCTCGATGAATTCCTCGAATTCCAGTACACTCATTTCCGCTATTTCATCCACTTCTTCATGCATCACTCCTGCTGGAGAGTATGCCTTCAAGTTCAGGTGCATTCGGTGCGATGGCTCCAGTAAGTCAAAGTTCTTAATAGAAGGTGTAATCCCGCAGATGGTAAAGGTCTTGGGGTTCCTGTAATAATCAAGTTGGAAAGCTTCAACTGGTACGGACATCACTTGAGCAATTTTGGCAAGCAATGCTGCTTTTAGTTCTTGTTGTTTACCTGATTCAAATCTTGATAAAGTCGAAGGGGAGGTTCCGATTTTATCAGCCAAGCCGTTGATAGTAAACAAACCTGGGTTACATTCCTCTGCTCTCTCACGAATGTACTTATGAATTTCGCCGAGACTACCGTAGCCTTGAAGTGTCTTAAGGTCTTCGGTTGTAATTAAGTAAGGCATTAATCCCATGAGCTCCACATCCTTTTCTGGTTCTGTATGTATCATATCAAATGTAATTCATAAACGCAACACTTGTTATTGCTAAAGTGCAATATTGGTGTTATGCTCATATTGAGAGAAATAAGAATGGAGAGGATTCAATATGTGCCATTCACTTGCGCTTCACTTAGTTCGGTTACATACGAATCAGGTAGAAGCGTTCATGCTCCAATATAATAACCTGAATGTTATACAAATTCTCGTAGGAGGCACACCATTATGTTCGATACACTCACCGTAATTGCGGAATGTAGGATACCAGAAGAAGGACTAAAGCAAATGATGGATCAGAGGGCAAGGGTAAAGTATCTTAACCCAGGGGAAGAAGAAGAAGATGAACTTACCACCTTCTCCTATGTATTATTAGGAGATCGTCTTATGCCCAGACTCAAATACAATAAGGATAGAGGAAGAGTAACTATAACCATTCCATGTTGCTCCTACTTCATGTTCGGATACCGTATGAAGAGGATGGATGCTACTCATGTACCTGCTTTTATTGATAAGCTACAGCAGTCATTCGTTAATGACTTAGCAATTGAGTTTTTGCTGCCCGCCGACCAATGGAAGGTTAGGAACGGGGATACATACTTTGATTTCAAGGTTAGTGACGTTGGTGCATATGTACAGTCGATTGCACAGATTGATCTAGCAGGATACAAGACAAAGAACTATCGATTTGAGACGACGAGCTTCGAGAGCGGTTCGAAGGACTGCAAGTTCTACGATAAGAGGGCTAAACTCATTGAAGATGGGTGTCAGGATGAGCGTGATCTTGAACTTAGCCAGAATGTATTACGATTTGAGGTTGGCGTGGCTCGCTACGATATGAAGTACTATGTTAAGTCGCATTCGCTTGGTCAAGTAATGTCAGAAACCTTCCTTAACGATCACTTGGAAAGGTTTCTGCGGCGACTCAACATATCTGAGCTAATAATGACCAATGAGCGAGATATTTATCAGCGACTTAAGAATGTTTATGATGAGAAGTGGGCCGAAACCTTACTTGGGTTCATTTCTAGGCGCACGAACGGAATACATACAGATAATGAAAAATATGAAAGACAAGAGAACATGTATCTTAAAAAGATAGCTCATGCGGGACTTGCACCAATTATTAGTGAAGTGTTTTTGCCGCCGTTACTTTTGCCGTGGATGGATAATAGTAATGTACCGTTAGTAGAGAAAACTCGACCATTGCATGTCGTTCCTTATCAAAAGGAAGAAACGGCAAGCACTATACAATATGTCGCCCCGACAGCGACAGATCTCGACAGAGTTCTGAAAACTATGGTATCGCGTCCTAACAGCCGCATTTCCTATACCTTTAGCAAAGTTAATTGACTCATATTGTAAGGGGCGGCAGCAACCGTCCCTTTAGTTGTATATTTTTCTTATTGGATTCTCGGCGGTGTTCCAAACATCATTAACTGCTTGAACGTGCAATGTCCGTTGGGTGGGGGAGAGGTGAGCACTGCCTCCAAAGTTATCATCGGTGATGATGGCTATGAAAGAGTCTACGAATTCTATCATGTTGATTGCGCGGCATATTACCTCTACTTCAATGGACACGAGACGGCAATAACGCGGGTTCCACAATGCTAAACGCTTGATCTCAGGTTTAAAGCCTGGAGAGAGACAGGATAATATCCAATAGGCAATTAATTGACGACTCTGCCCTATCTTCCAGCGAAATTCTGACTCTGTTTTGATGTCGATAAGTGTATTATCGATGATTAGATCGCCATCAGCGCCGTCCACAAGAGCAGATACAGCCTCTCCAAACCGTGGGTTACACATAATGTTATGTGATGCTTGAAACCTCTCTGAATGCCTCTCTGTGACTTGCATTAGGGTCTGTAGGTCATGAATATCGTCATCAATGGCATGAAGAATTGCGGGAATATCACCAGCGCCTGAACGATAAAACTGCTCCAACTGACCCAGTACAATTGCATCTTTAATTATGACTTGGGTAAGCGCTGAGTCCCCCCCAATATACCTGTTTCGCCGCTCTACAACTCCATTGTAAGCATCATGGATATACTTCCTATCTAAGATGCTAACTGCTATTGATGCCGCTAAATGATCACCCTCGCGCTCCTGGTGAGCACCATTGATGCGCTGTACATACGCACGTAATAGATAGTCATATGCGTGTCCAATGACTGGATTGGCTCGGTTTTCATGCTGAACAATGATTGGAGGTATGGAGGGAAATGGATCGCCGCCGTCCATGCAAATAAATGATTCCTTTAGTTTTGGTATATTGGCGAATAAATCCTTAATTTGATCGTTAAATAACAGTAGATGAGTGATAGACATGAGAGTACTCCATTCTTTATCGGTATTCTTTTAGCGTAAGCAGTTGATACATGACTGTCAATCCACAACTACTCTCTTTGAGCTCGGTAATATGTTCTTTATCAGACTAATTGCCACTTCATTTGAAATTGCTTTTGCATTTTTTTATCTTCAATTACCTCATAGATTTTCTAGCACTTTTAACTGTCGATATACAACTTTGATACGTCAGTATTGATGTCAATAAAGTTAAAAATCAACATCATCTAATTGCTTTCCCCCCCCTGAGGATACCCAATTTAGCATATTTTAGAATACATCCCCAACCTCCCAAACCCTAGGACTGGCGCGGCTTTGAGGGAAATATAGTCCACACACTGTGTGAAGTGCACTGAAGATTAAAGATACTTATAAATTCGTTTAATAAATAGCTTGTAAAATTTCTTTTAAATGGTTACGTTACACTAGAACGATAAGGTTTCCCCACTGTTTCCCAAATCGTTTGCACCTTCTCAATATAGCCTCCCTTCATACCAGGAGGGGGGCGTAATAACCGAAAGGAATGATGTTATGGATATGTCTGATTTAGATAAGTACGGTGAGTTCGGCTTTAGACGGGACTATGTTGATGATCCCGATGATTGCATG
>NZ_JBFTSN010000113.1:0-16621 GCF_056400045.1 Paenibacillus sp. 01L418 | reverse complement strand
GCACCCTCCCCTAGCGAAATCGCATGAGGATCTTTACCAGTACATCTTGAGCATAATATTCCACCCGCATAGGGAGAAAGTTTAAAAGGACCAACAACGTTTCCACAGCTTACACACTCATCAAGTGCAGGAGCATAACCAGACAAATCCAAAATGCGCATTTCATAAAGATGAGAAACGATTTGCGGGTCTTTGCCTTCTTGAAGTGCAGAAAGACATGCTTTTAGCTGCTCAAAATGAAAACCCGTTGCCTCGTCGTCCTGTATTGAACGATCCGTCAATTCTGCTACGTAAGAGGAATAAGCAGCCAAATCAAGCTTCTCACGCAAAACATGGTGAGATTCAATAATCTCACCATGATTAAGCGTGCCAAGCCCGCTGCTTCGGAAATAAACAAACTCTCCATATGTAAACGGCTGCGCGAGCGAAGAATGTTTGCTTTTCACCTTTTTCGCTCCGCGTATAAGTACACCCGCTTTTCCATTTGTCTTCGTCAGCAGAGTAACAATTTTATTGCCTTCCCCGTAATCCATGCTTCGCAGCACAATTCCCTCGACACGATACAACATAATGCAAACTCTCCCCTGAAAGCAGAAACGTATGTTTACCGTCCCATGGCGGCAAACATACGTTTAGCTGTTAAAAACACAAAAGCTCTATACTTGATCAACCGATTCAAATAATGCCATTGATACGTTAGACAGATGTGTCCTCGAGGTCCAGCTCGGCAAGCTCATCCTGATTTCCTACTAACGCATCGGAGCTGCCTTCTGCTCCGTATTGGTGTATTTCCTTGTATAACATGAAAGACTCGACATCCCCGGTCAACGTAAAATACTTCCACGAAAAATTCCGCATACGTATTCATCCCTTTCCGTCCCCTGAAATGCTGCTTCAGACGTTAATAGGATGCGATAAACCGCTCATGTCTATCCTTAACAAAATACGTCAATTATGCTTATTCGTTCCGGTAACCAAGATCCTTCAGCACACGCTCCTGATTGCGCCAATCCTTCTTCACTTTTACCCACAGCTCAAGAAAGATGCGTGAGCCAAGGAGCGCTTCGATATCTTTTCGCGCTTGTTTGCCAACTTCCTTCAGCAAATCACCTTTTTTGCCAATGATGATACCCTTCTGAGAATCACGCTCTACAAAAATAACAGCGCCGATATAGACGACTCCATTTTCCTTTACGCGCATATCCTCAATGGTCACTGCGATTGAATGTGGAATCTCTTCACGCGTCATATGCAATATTTTCTCGCGAATAAGCTCCGAACAAACAAATTGCTCAGGGTGATCAGTAATTTGATCTGCTGGATAATACTGTGGTCCTTCTGGCAAATAACGTGTCAGCTGTTCAAGCAAGGTTTCCACATTATTACCCTTAAGCGCTGAAATTGGGATAATTTCCGCAAATTCATGCAATGCATTATATTGTGTAATCATCGGCAGAAGCTGTTCAGGCTCTACTTTATCGATTTTGTTCATTACTAGGAAAACAGGTGTTTTCACTTTTTTCAGCTGTTCAATAATAAAACGGTCACCGCCGCCTAGTCCCTCTGACGCATCGATTAGAAAGAGCGCTGCTTCCACTTCACGAAGCGCGCTTTCCGCGGTTTGCATCATATAATTCCCAAGCTTGGATTGTGGTTTATGAATACCAGGTGTATCAAGAAACACGATTTGTGTGTCATTTGTCGTATAAACACCATGAATTTTATTCCGTGTCGTTTGCGGTTTATCTGACATAATCGCAATTTTTTGACCGATAAGATGGTTCATCAACGTTGATTTACCAACATTTGGCCTGCCGATTATAGCTACGAAACCGGACCGAAATTTTTTGTTGCTGCGTTCATTTGATGTTTTTTGATTCATATTCTTGTTTAACGCTCCCTATTATCTAATGAAGCCGGCGTGAAGGCACCCGGCAATATGCCTGAAACGGTTGAGATCGTCCATTGACCTTTTAAATTCCCCATAATGACAGGCATTTCTGGCGGACATAGCTCAACTAGAACCTGGCGGCAAACGCCGCATGGCGCGATTGGAGTATCCGTATCGCCAATAACAGCTATTGCTTGGAATTGTCCTGGTCGCTTTCCATCCGCTACTGCGCGATATAATGCGGTACGCTCCGCACAGTTTGTTGGACTGTAAGCTGCGTTCTCTATGTTGCAACCATAATGGACTTGGCCCTCATCGTCAAGCAGTGCTGCTCCAACCTGGAAATTTGAATAAGGAACGTATGCTCTTGACATCGCTTCCTTAGCCGAAATCATTAGCGAAGTGTAAGACTCCGACAATCCTTCAAAAACCACCATAAATATCCCGCCATTCCCCGTTTTTTAATCCATTATTAAATGCCATAAGGGCGGCCCAAGTATGAGCAGCCCTATAATTGCAGAAATTGCAGCAGCAACTAACACCGCCCCAGCAGCAACATCCTTAGCAGCTTTAGCTACTGGATGAATATTGGGGCTTGCTAGATCAACCGCCTGTTCAATTGCCGTATTTACCATTTCAGCACTTATCACGAGGGCGATCGCCATTAAAATAATCGCCCATTCAAGCGGCTTAAGTGATAGCATAAAACCTAAACAGCACACCACTGCGGCGGCAATTGCGTGAAACCGCATATGACTTTGAGTCCGAAGAGCAAAGCCTATGCCGGATATTGCAACTGCGAAACTAGATATAACTTTTCGCATTAACGAGTTAAGCCAGCCTGCTGCAAAATCGCTTCTTGCTTAGCGGTCATTTCGGCTTCGGTTTCATCATCCTGATGATCGTAACCGATCAAATGCAAAAAACCATGTACAAACAAAAAGCCGATTTCGCGTTCCAAGGAATGACCGTACTCCTCGCTTTGAGCAAGAGCCGTATCCACGCTTATTATAATATCGCCAAGCATGCCTGAGATCGGGTCCTTCTCATCCTCGCTGTCCACTTCAAAAATAATATCAAGCTCATCCACGCCATCTTCTTGCATAGCGAATGACAATACATCGGTTGGACGATCAATTCCGCGATATTCACGATTCAGCTGATGAATTTCCTCATCGTTTGTGAATGTTAAAGACACCTCACCATCGGAAATGCCTTCCGCTTCACCAGCCAATTGCAGCAATTGCTCTATTTTTGTAATCCAATCCTCGAGTATTTCCAGCTTTTCCTGCTCATTGCTCCAACCGAGTTGCAAGCTCATGACAAACGCTCCTTTGTTTTCACATCATCCGGATATTCAATACGTGAATGGAAGATGCCAATTACGCTTTCCTTTAGTGAATGCGCAATTTTGTCCAGCTCCTTCAACGTTAAATCACATTCATTGTATTGATTGTCATCCAGCCTGCTTTTAATAATTTTGTTAATCATTGCTTCTACCTGCTCTACTGTCGGGTTGCGAAGGCTGCGAACCGCTGCTTCCACGCAATCAGCAATGCCAACAACAGCCGCTTCCTTTGACTGTGCCTTCGGACCAGGATACCTAAAATCATCTTCCGTAAACGCAGGTTCGACACCTTGTTCTTCCGCTTGTTTTATCGCTTTGTAATAAAAGAATTTCAGCGATGTTGTCCCATGGTGCTGCTCTGCAATATCGCGGATCGGCTTAGGGATATTATGCCCTTTAAGCATATCGACTCCGTCTCTCGCATGAGCAACAATGATTGATTTGCTTAACTTAGGATCAATCGTATCGTGCGGATTTTCAATATTGGATTGGTTTTCGATAAAATAATTCGGCCGCTTCGTCTTCCCAATATCGTGGTAAAACGAGCCAACCCGGCATAATAAGCCGTCTGCCCCAATTGATTCTGCTGCCGCCTCTGACAAATTGCCCACCATTACGCTATGGTGATAGGTTCCCGGCGTTTCAGTCAACAGCTTGCGAAGCAGCGGGTGATTGGGATTCGAAAGCTCTACAAGCTTAAGCGCAGATAAAATGCCGAATGTAACTTCAAAGAACGGCATCAAGCCAATGACGAGCACCGCAGTAATCAAACCGCTAGCAAACGCAAAAGCAACGGAGTAGATAAAATGAGCACGTTCCAGCTGTTCAGACAGCAGTAAAATGGATAAAACGGACAAGGAGCCAAATAAACTCACCATTATTCCGGCCTTCAATATTGTTGATCGCTGACTCGCTCTATGAATCGAGAAGATGGCAGCAAACGAAACGACAATAATGACAAAGCCATACTGGAAATCAAAAATTTGATGCTGGCTCGTGTTCAATATAATACTGCCCATTATTGCAAATATTATGGAGCTGATCATGGCTAGATGCATATCTAGCAGCAAGGTAATCAGCATCGTTCCGAGAGCAGCAGGAGCCAAATAACCCGCATAAGGGGCAGCATCCGTCTGCGTCAACGAAGTAATCTCCATCGTAATAATATTGATCAGAAAGATGAGCCACAACATCAAAAGAGAAGAGTTGTTATATTTGGGCTTAATCCCATTGATACTTCCAGACTGATGCAAATACGCGTAAATGACGACGATAAACATCACAGACATGATTAGCAATCCGAACTGCGGCCAATAAGTCTTACGATCCTGCAGCAGGGAAGAATCTACGAGCAGCTTGTACAATTCAGGCGTAATCGTCTGACCGCGCTTCACGATCAGCTCACCTTCTTTAATTAAGACAGGCGGCGTGTTTTGCTTAGCCTGCACTTTAGCCTCATCCGTTGCTTCCTTATCCAGAAACTTGTTGGGCATGATGGCAAATCTCGCAAGCTCCTGCACAATTTCTCTGCTTGTCCGACTGGATAGCGAGCTTGCATTAACAAGTTCCGCAACCTGTGTTCGAGCGGTTTCCGCATCACGAAGCTGCTCTACCGTCAGTTTACGCACAATATCCCGAGCTACATCGCGCATCTCGGTTAGCGTTTCTGCTGTTAGATTAGGCATCTTGTAAAAGGTTTCTTCCGGAATGGTGTATTGCTGCTCCTTCGCTATAAGCGCCATTTCCTCAAGCAGCGTGTTGTTATAAGTTCCACGGCCCTTATTCAGCTTAACAAAGGTATCAATATACTCCGAATAACGGCCTGGAATTTCATTGCGATAAATATCAATCTTATTTTGCAAGGTTACTTGATCGTCCTGATTCAGCTGCTCTATTCGAACAAAGATTTGGTCGACAAGCACCTCGTTGCGTAGCGGTACTATCGAATAGATGACATCGACTTTCTCGGCTGCATCCTCTTCCGCTTGTCTAGTCGCCTTCTCGTCTTTAATTTGGAAGGGCGCTTTGATATCCTTCTCGCTTACAGCGCCCTCCTGAATATCATAGGTTTCAGGAACGAGATGCGGAGCTAAGCTGAAATAGAATAGCAGCACAAACATCAACATCAGCACCCAGCGAACGGCTGCACTCTGCTTCCAACCCGCCGTTTTGGACGGCCGCAAGTTCCCTTGTTTTCCGGTCTGGTTTTGGTTCATGCAGCAGACATCCCTTTCTAGGCTTTGTTTTCAGCATCCCAGTTGTAGGCAACAATAATCTTTTGAACGAGCGAATGACGAACGACGTCTTGCTCTGAGAAAAGGATGATGCCAATTTCCTCTATGTCTCTCAGAATCCGCTGAGCTTCAATTAAGCCTGAGTTTTTGCCCCTCGGCAAATCGATTTGCGTAACGTCTCCCGTTATAACCATTTTAGAACTAAATCCTAGTCTTGTTAGAAACATTTTCATTTGCTCAGGCGTCGTATTTTGTGCTTCATCCAAAATAATAAACGCATCGTCAAGCGTTCTGCCCCGCATATAAGCAAGCGGAGCAATTTCAATCATACCGCGCTCAAGCGCTTTGACCGTCTGATCAGGTCCAAGCACATCATGCAGTGCATCATACAAAGGACGAAGATAAGGATCGACCTTCTCCTGCAAATCGCCTGGCAAAAAGCCGAGATTTTCTCCCGCTTCTACGGCAGGTCTCGTAAGAACAATTCTTTTTACCGAGCCTTCCTTCAAAGCAGCGACAGCGAGCACAACGGCCAAATATGTCTTACCTGTTCCGGCTGGACCTATTCCAAACACGATATCCTTCTTGCGGATCGTCTTCACATAATGGCGTTGACCGATCGTCTTTACCCGAATCGGCTTACCACGGAAGGTAGTTGTAATTTCTTTCTTAAACAAGTCCAACAGCTCTTCTGCCTGCATCGATCTGGCGAGCTCAAGTGCATATGCAACATCACGCTCTGATGGCTTATAGCCCCCGCGAACGAGCTGTAAGAGCACATTGTATAGTTGTTCTAACGAATCAACCTCTTCTACAGGACCTGATATGACAATTTCCGCTTCACGCGATGTAATCGAAGACTCTACTTGCGCTTGAATGAGACGTAAAAAATTATCCTGTGGTCCGAATACTCCAAGTCCTTCCGCTGCGTTGCCGAGCGGTATCTTTACTACTTTCGTTTCAATTTGCAACAATCCTCATTCTCCCTGCATATGGACTAGTGGCATTTCCTTAACGATAGATTGCTCGACTTCAAAAAGAACTTTCATATAAACTTTACCATTGTCCGCCTTTTCATGCAAAACAATTTCATCGCGGATGACTGCATCGCTGCCTGTTTTAAGCAGCAATTTGGCTTTAGCCTGCAGAATGCCGACGTTCTTCGCTTCTTCTTCGGTAAGCGTGCGGTCTTCCATACGGGTTTCCATTATGGTCTCCTTCATTCTACCAATTGGAAGAGACCAATTGCGCCAGGAAACCTTCTCCTCATGCTTAATCGATTCGGATTTTCCGAAAGCAGAATCACCGTACCCGCTAAGCTGAAGCGCTCTCGAGCCGATGACTGCAAACCATTTCGTCTCTTTATCTCCAGTATACACCTTAACCTGTTGAACAAGCGGTGAAGAAATTTCAAATTCGTACCAAACAAGCCCACGAACATTGCCCTTGGCAACGACAGTGCGCGAATTCATTTCTCCCCCAATCGTTCCCGAGATCAAAATTTGGTCTTTTTTCACTTTCGTATTTTTTCGAACGACGGGCCGTCCCGCCTCTGCTATAATTTCGGTAACTACAGCATCATCAGATGCCACCAAATGTCGAGGTGTATTCAAGGAAGCCTTATCCGGTATCGTTGATTCAACCACTTGAATAATAACCTTTGTCCCCTTTTTCTCCACACCAACCCAGGTTGAGCCTGGAAGCTTGCGAACAAGCTGCTTGGACAGCACATCAGCATCGGTTAAACGGAAAGACCACTGCATAGGATATAAGCCTTCCTCTTTGGCAGCAGCCCTTATTTGATCCTCCGTCAGCTTGACATTGCCTTGCACTTCGATGCTCCATACGAGCGAGGACAGCATAAAGATAATCGCAAAAAACAACACGATGCCAGCCGCAAACAGCTTTCTGCGCTCTGCTTTGACAAGCAGAAAAGGCAATCCTTTGCGCTTCGTAACATGAACACGACAGCCTGTCTCTTTTAAATACGGACGAAGGCCAAAAAAATCACTGATTGACAGCTCACATTCAAGCAAGCCGCTGCTTGTCCATCTGATGGAAGACAGCTGCAAGCCGCCAGCCAGCGCTCGGTTGACGAGCTGCTCAGGTTGTCCCCCCCGAATATGAATGGTGACCATACCCTTTAACCAATTTGCACCTTGTCCGCTCACGTCCATTCCCCTCCATTACCTCAGCTATTAATATAGAAAATCGCCTTATCTATTTCATGGAATCAATTGAATATTCGTAATTTGTCCCTCAATAAACACTTCTTCTGTCCAAATGGTGCGGATAACTAGAGAGCTTCCCGTAACCTCCAACTGGCCTTTGCTTAGTGCGAGTCTCAATCGCTCACTAGAGAAATGAACAACACCACGATGGTTCTCGATATATAATTGGCAGTCTCCAATCATTGTTAATCGCGGCAAATCAAATACGACATCATGCGGCATATCAAGCAGCTCTGCTGTCATTTTGCGAAATCTCTTTTTTATGTGGCGCATGTACGATTCTTTGCCTCCTTCAAGGTTTGCTAAAAGTAAAGCAAAGGAATGGCGATTTTCATGTACTGTACCAAAATATGCGAACCGCTCGATAATTATGGCTCCAAAATAAAAAAACCGCCTAAGCGCAGCGCTTAGGCGGTTTAAATTTATTTTCGAAAAGGTTTTTTCGAGCGAGGCGGTCCTAATACTTCGGCCCAAATAACTGCTTTCCGCAAATCATCGGATCGAATGGATGCTGTGTTGATGCTCTGGCTTCCATAATTGCGCTGTGCTGCAACCTGTGCTGTTTCTTTGTTAGCTGCTGCTCTTTGAAGCGCGCGCTGCAGAGAAGCAGTTTGCGGCGCTTCTGCGCTCTCTCTGCTAGAACGTGTCGAATTCATATCAGAAGAACGCTCAACGTCAGTTACAGAGCGATAAACCGTTCCTCCAGCTGCCTGCGGCGGTTGCGGTTGCGGGCGCTCTACCTCTCGCTCCTGTTCTCCGGACTGCGGGAACAATGAACGCGGCAGCCCTCCGCCGCCAAAGTCAGGCATTTGACCAGGCTTCTTCTTCGCGCCGGATTTGCCGAATATCGAAGCCAGCGCACCCAATATAACGACAACGATAAATATGTTATTCATCAGAAATTCTATAATCTTCAACTTGCCTTCACCTCCAAGGCTCAGTTACGTTGATCCTACTTGATCCGACCAAATAACTGAGCCATCGACTTTATCGGCCGTCTTTAATGTCCGTAGAACTGTCCTGCTTGCCGATAGAGCTGCGCATATGGGTATCCGCTTCGATGTTTTTCAAGTTCATATAGTCCATAACGCCAATTTTCCCGCTTCTAAGCGCTTCAGCCATGGCAAGTGGAACTTGTGATTCCGACTCTACTACGCGCGCTTCCATCTCAACGACTTTTGCTTTCATTTCCTGTTCGTGAGCAACGGCCATCGCACGGCGCTCCTCGGCTTTTGCTTGAGCGATTTTTTTGTCCGCTTCCGCTTGTTCCGTTTGAAGATGTGCACCAATGTTTTTGCCTACATCAACGTCCGCGATATCGATTGACAATATTTCAAACGCTGTACCTGCGTCAAGCCCTTTGCCAAGCACAGTGCGAGAGATCATGTCCGGATTTTCCAAAACGTCTTTATGTGAGCCAGCAGAACCTACAGTCGTTACAATCCCTTCACCAACACGAGCAATGATAGTTTCTTCACCAGCACCACCGACTAGGCGTTCAATGTTGGCACGAACTGTAACACGAGCTTTTACTTTCACTTCAATACCATCCTTCGCAACCGCAGCTACGATTGGTGTTTCAATAACGCGCGGATTAACGCTCATTTGTACGGCTTGTAGTACATCACGACCAGCCAAATCGATAGCCGCCGCGCGTTCGAATATAAGTGGAATGTTCGCACGTTGCGCTGCAATCAACGCATTGACAACCCGATCGACGTTACCGCCTGCCAAGAAGTGACTCTCAAGCTGGTTTATGTTAAGTCCCAGCCCTGCTTTTGTTGCCTTAATTAACGGGTTGACGATTCTGCTTGGTACGACGCGGCGAAGACGCATGGCAACGAGCGTAATAATTCCAACTCTAACGCCCGATGCTAATGCAGATACCCACAGCATAATCGGGAAAAAGCTTAAGAATACGGACAGTACGATAATAACAACGACAGCCAAAATTAAAAAAGATACGATAGGATCCATTTGTTCCAACCTCCATTTGTATATTCGTTTTCTCTATTTTGTTACTTCTTTGACAACGACCCAAGTACCTTCCGCTTTAATGACGGTCACCGTTCGGTTCGTATCGATAAACTCACCAGAGGTAACGACATCAATTCGCTTGTCATTAATAACAATTGTTCCTGCCGGTCTCAGCGGAGTAATTGTTGTCCCTTGCAATCCGAGCAGTGAATCCTTTATATCCGCAGAAACAAAACCTTGCTCCGTTGTCAGCTTCTCGCGCAATATAAATTTGTTCCAAATACCTCTGGATTTGTTCATTCTAATAAAAATAACGATTAGAATGGTGGCTACAACTAACGCAATGACGATCGATATGAAAGCCGTCATTGGGTCTGAAGCTGCGGTAACGACTCCTGCTACCAACGCAGCACTGCCGAGCAAGCCCAAAATCCCAAAGCTTGGTACAAACACCTCGATTATGAGCAAGGCTATTCCAATTACGAACAGCACGACCGACTCCATACCGGCAAATCCAGCAACATAGTGGCCAAAGAAATAAAGGGCAAACGATAATATTCCAACAACGCCCGGTACTCCAAAGCCTGGAATGATCATTTCAATAACGATACCAGCAATGCCAAGTATGAGCAAAATCGTCATAACGATTGGATTGAGCAGCCATCTAGCTACATTTTCCGCAAGTGACGGAACAACCTCAATTTGTGTTCTGCCTTCCAAGCCCAGCCATTTGATTGCTTCATCAACGTTTGCTGCTGTATGCTCAGAGTATCCGACTTTCTCAGCTTCACTTGCTGACAGGGTAAGAATTTCTCCCTTCAGCTTATCTCTGCCAAGCTTGTCTTTCAGCTCCACCATTGCATTCGGATCCGCCATAGCGACAGCGATACTCTTGTCGCGACCCTGCAATCCTGCTGACTCACTCATTTCAGAGGTCCAATAGGAAATCGTTTTGGGATTATCCTCTAATGTCCCTGAGCCATCCACTACAGCAGCTGCACCAATCGTACTGCCCGGCTGCATGATGATATTATCAGCATTTAAAGCAATATAAGTGCCTGCTGATACGGCTTTCCCCTCAACAAAAGCCGTAGTAGGAATGGCGCTCTCCCTTATAAGATGACCAATTTCCTCTGCGTTTACGACTTTGCCGCCAAGCGTATTAATAACGAGAATCACATGCTCAGCTTTTGCTTCCTCAGCTTCTTTAAAGGCTCTCTCCAAAAAGGATTGAAGCCCCGATTCCACCGTTTGTTTAACGGGAATCACATACACTGCTGGGCCAACTTCATTTGCTGCCTTTGCTTTCTCCCCCGGTGAACCAAATAATGCTGCAAGCGTCACCATTAACACCGCTGCGATCAATGCGATTGGAGTGGCGGACATACTTCTTCGCCATCGATTCATGTGCAAGAAGGTTCCTCCTTTTTTTCGTGTTTGCTTTCTACTACGTTTGACAAATGAAAACGTTTCAGGCAGCCTTCTCCATATCATACCATTTACACTTGAAACGTACAAAAAAACACCCCCGTTAAGGGGTGTTTTGTGAGTCCGTATGTTTAGTTAGTTGAGATGTTGCTGAACGAGCTGATTTACTAGTTTACCGTCAGCGCGTCCTTTTGTTTTAGGCAAAAGGGCACTCATAACTTTTCCCATATCGGCTTTGGAAGAAGCACCGAGTTCATGGATGGTCTGCGTTACTATCTCTTGAATCTCTTCTTCAGTCAGCTGTTCGGGAAGGTATTGACTAATAATTTCAATTTCGACCACAAGACCCGCTACTAAATCATCGCGGCTGGCTTTTTTAAATTCTTGGAGGGAATCTTTACGTTGTTTGATTTCGCGACTCAATATATCAAGCACTTCGTTATCGTCCAATGGACGCTTGAGATCGATTTCCAAGTTTTTCACTGACGCGCGCATCATACGAATAACGGAAAGTTTAAACTTGTCCTGATTCTTCATGGCTTGCTTCATATCATCGGTCAATCTTTCGCTCAGGTTCATTATGGAAGGATCCTCCTAAAACTTTCTCTTGCGCGCAGCCTCAGACTTCTTCTTGCGCTTTACACTTGGCTTTTCATAATGCTTGCGTTTTTTCACCTCAGCTAGAACACCATCTTTAGCGATGGAACGTTTAAAGCGGCGAAGCGCAGCATCAATAGTTTCGTTTTTGCGAACTTTAGTTTCAGACACCAGTTTTCCCTCCCTCCGAAACAGACCGTCCAGAGCTATAACACGGTTTATCAAATTTCATTATATGTCAAACCAAAAGGCAGTGTCAACTTTAGATATCTACAACCCGAGAAGAAAGTTTCGTTCCCCCCAATACATGGATATGCAGATGATAAACAAGCTGTCCTCCGTCGGCATTAACATTGTTGACCAGTCGATAGCCTGACTCCGCAATTCCTTCTTCCTTTGCGATTTGACGAGCTACCGCGAACATCTCGGCTATGACCTCGTCATCTTCATCGGTAACATCATTCATCGTTGCGATATGCTTCTTAGGAATGATAAGAATATGTACAGGAGCAGCTGGCTGTATATCGTGGAATGCGAGAATTCTGTCATTCTCAAATACCTTCTTCGAAGGTATTGCACCCTCGATTAATTTACAGAAAATACAGTCCATAGGTTTCACCCCCTATTCGCTTTCCTTACCATATCATACCGAAATTTTAGCCGCTCGTCCAATCATTAAAGATAACCCGCAAAAACTTCGAAGGCACCCTTCCAAAAAAACGACAGAATCCATGCTGCTACTTCGAAATCTCAGCTGATTTTTCCTTCATAACAGCCTGCATCTGTTCAACAAGCTGAGCCCATTCAAGCCCGCTGGACAATCGAATAATTGCAATGCGGCTCTCCCCGATATTTGCATTAAAACCACTCATAATACCTGATATGGTTTCAAACGCACTTTTTAATCCCTGAATGTACGCTGCATCGGTTTCGTTCAGAGCACCATCATAGTGACCAATCGTTTGCAAGCCTTTAACGACATCAGTTACATAGGCTGAGGTAAGCTCTTTATTGATTTTTTCCGGCTCTGCATTCACGCTTGCTGCTTCTGCAGTAAATTCCACCAAAGCATGGCCGCTCGCAGCTGCTTGACCTGAAAGAAATGCAATGGCATACCGTTCGTCTAAAGTTTTACTTTGAAGCAAAGCATCCAGCTGCGGAAGCATTTTTTCTACATAATCTTTAGAACCAATCGCTGCTTCAAATATTTTTTGGCCTTTTACATAATTGTTTTCTTGTTTATTTTGTAAAAATTGCGAGTACAAAAAAACATTGCCGATTAAGCTGAATACAAGAATAACGAGAGTTATCGGCAGCGCGATAGAGCGTTTGCCCGTTTGCTGTGGTTCCAACTTCACAGCCTCCTTTTAGATTTGGTTTGTTCTCTTAAGGTGAACGGATTGACCCCCGTCAAAGAAAAAGACATGGCTCTCATCCACTTTTCTCCCGAGAACAGATTCGATTGCTTCGGCATACAGCTCCAGCTGGAAACGATGCCGCTCCGCTGCTTCTACCCATTGCTCCTTATAAATTCGATCCGTCTTATAATCGAGCAGTACGACGCCAGCAGCATCCTCGAACAAACAGTCTATTACCCCTTGAATCAATATCGGCTCATCTAGATCTGAATTCGGATAAACACGTTTAGCAGGGAACATGCAGCTGAACGGAACCTCTCTTCGCACCCAGTCAGCGTTTAACAACCGCTGTCCCAGCTCGCTTTGGAAAAAAGCTGCGACGTTCGGCAAATCGATTGCCTCCGATTGCTTTACTGTTAATAAACGCTGTTCAATCATATGATCAAGCGTTTGTTTAAGCATCGGTTCATCTATTTCCTCTGTGAGGGAGACAAGCTGCATAAGCAAATGATTAACAGAGCCCTTCTCAGCTGCTGTAAGCGACTTTTCCTCCATAAAGGCTGGACGTCGCAGTCGGAACGTATACGATGCTTCTGGAGCAGTTGCAGCTTCTTGAAGATGTGTATTCGCCTGATGCTGATTCAGCTCGTCCAATGGAACCGCATCCTCCTGCTCCTCCGAATACAGCCTCTTCATTTCCGTAACCGATGTTTTGGCAGCGAGTGCCGCCGCTTCTTGATGCGGATAATGCCACTCCAACCGCTCACGCAGCTCATCATCTGCTTCTACATGCTCAAGAAGCGATAGTGAAGTAACCGCTTGAAGCCGATCTTCCTTGTCCTGGTCCTGCAGCTCCGTCTCTGACGCCGCTGCGGCTTCAGTGCCGAATATAGAAGCTGAAACAACACCAGCATGCCAGTTCGGAGCATTGTAGTCAGCCAGCTGACTGTCATTGATTTGCCTAGCCGCTAGCGGACCTAGCCAATCGATAAATGAGCGTGCGGCAGCAACCCGGAAATCAGTCATTTTACCTGAAGCATCGACGGAAGAAAGCCATCGCTTAAGCTTGGTTTCGGCATCCGCTACAGTCGCGACGAGAAACATTTTTTCCTTTGGCCGGGTTAACGCAACATACAAAATACGCATTTCCTCTGCTAGCATTTCTTTACGCATGGCTCTTCGAATAGCCAAATAAGGAAGTGTAGGATAACTAATGCGAAGAGCAGGATCAACAAAACGAGGCCCGAAACCGAGCTCTTTGTGTTTCAAGAAGGCACTTCGCACATCCTGCTGATTGAACAGCTTGCCTAGACCTGCTACGAATACAACCGGAAATTCAAGCCCCTTGCTCTTATGAATGGACATGATGCGAACGACATCCTCTTGTTCGCCGAGCGCTCTTGCAGTACCCAAGTCGCCGCCGCTATCGCGCATACGTTCGATAAATCTTAGAAATCGAAACAAACCGCGGAACGAGGTCGCTTCATACTGCCGAGCCCGGTCATGCAGCGCACGCAAATTCGCTTGACGCTGCGTCCCTCCCGGCAAGCCGCCTACAAAATCGTAATACCCGGTCTCGCGGTAGATTTCCCATAGCAAATTAGCAAGCGAGCCCTGCCTTGCTTCCTCACGCCAGCGATCCAAGCTGTCCAAGAAAAGCGAAAGCTTCCTGCGCGTGTCCTCATCCATAAACAAATCGCCTGCTGCTTGAAGGACCGCATCATAATACGTTGATTTCGCAGATTGGATGCGTATTCTTGCAAGTTCCTCACCGTTTAATGCAAATAATGGCGATCGCAATGCAGCCGCAAGCGGAATATCCTGATACGGATTATCGATAACTCTTAACAAGGAAAGCATCGTCTCGACTTCCGTCGCTTCAAAATAGCCGCTGCTCAGCTCCGCATACGCAGGAATACCGCTTCCTTGCAGCTCCTCAATGATAATTGGCGCCCACTGCTGGGTCGCCCTTAACAAGATAACAACATCCCGCCATTGCATAGGTCGATTCTCACGCCGTTTGCCATCATAAACCTGGAATCCGCTGTCGATAAGAGATTGCAGCTGCTGAGCGATCCAGCGCGCCTCCAACTGCGCCGCCTTTAGCTCGGAAGCTGATTCGAGGAGCGTTCCATTTTCTCCTTGCTCGCCCTCACCCTGTCCCTCTGATGACTCTGAGTTATCGGCATCAGCTGTCTCTTCGTCATCTGCATCCGCTTTATTCAATACGGCAAACTCAACTTGACAACGATCGGCTGGCACTGGATCTGGGTAGGTAGCGCCACACACGAGTTCTGCTCGCTCATCGTAATCCATCTCGGCCACAGTCTCGCGCATGATGGCGCGGAAAACCGCATTCACGCCATCAACAACTTCCGATCGACTGCGAAAGTTGCGCGCCAAATCGATGCGCAGAGCGTCAGATTCCTCTGTTTCCGATCGCTTGTTCATCTCATGACGAGACAGATACGATTTATATTTTTGCAAAAACAGCTTCGGCTCAGCAAGGCGGAAGCCGTAAATGCTCTGCTTAACATCGCCAACCATAAACCGATTGCCAGCACCTGGCCGTTCAATTAACGAAACAATTGCTTCCTGCACCATATTCGTATCTTGATATTCATCAAGCAATATTTCATCGAATTGCTGCTGGAATTCAATCGCTGCAATCGAAGGCAGCATTTGTTCAGGTGTAGAAGACGGATCACGCAAAATTCGTAAGCAATAGTGCTCCAAATCGCCAAAATCGAGCATACCTTTCGCGCGTTTAGCCGCTTCATAGCCTTGACCAAATTCGATAACAAGCTCGGATAACGCCTTCATCAGTGGAGCAAGCTCCTGAAGCTCTTCCAAAAACTGCTCCGCAGATCTGCCAAATAACTCATCAGAAAGTGAAGTGATCAGCTTCTTTGCTTGATCGCGCAGCTCCTTCGCCTGCTCCTGAAGGGACTTGTCATATTCATCGCCGCGCATCGCCTTCAGCTTGCCGAATTCGATGGACTGAAAAGGCGCTATCCAACTTTCCCAGGGCATGGAATGTACCATCTCTGAGAGACTGCTAATGATTTGCAAATCATCATCAAAGGTAGCCGCATAAGGTGCTGGGCCAGCAGGTTGTCGCGTTAGCTCTAAGGCTTGATGCAGCAGCGAGCTCGCTCCTTCTAAAGCCATCTCAATGTCGCCTATTAAACTGACAACCCACGTACTGTTTTGCAGCGCTGCGACATCCTCGATATTAAAGGCATCTGCTGTTTGCCTAAGCCAATATTCAGGCCATGGATGGCTTTGCGCAAAGTCGAACAATTGTTGAACCAGCCGATACAAAGGCTCATCGCCGCGCTCACCGCCATAACGATCGGCAAGCCTTAGAAAAGCGCCGTTATCGCCAGYCCCTTCATACTTTTGCTCAAATAGCTGATCGAGAACGTCAAGGCGCATTAGCTCGCTTTCGGTCTCGTTTGCAATACGAAAGCCAGGATCAAGCCCGATTAACGGATAGTAACGCCTAATGACGTCCATACAAAATGAGTGTAGTGTCGTAATCGATGCTCTATTCA